>DVJJ01000120.1 GCA_018716875.1 Candidatus Avoscillospira avistercoris | reverse complement strand
CTGGGAATGGTTTCCCACTCCAGCGTCCGGCAGTACTCATCCAGCGCAGCAAACCACTCGTTCGTTCCCCTACACCTGGGGCACTGTGGGCCTGATCTACAACAGCAAGTATGTGGACAATGTCACCGGCTGGTCCTCCCTTTGGGACCCCCAGTATGCGGGAAAAATCCTGATGTTTGACAACTGCCGGGATGCCTTCGCCATTGCGGAGCTGCGGCTGGGCTACAGCATCAACAGCAGTGACCCGGCAGAATACCAGGAAGCCGCCAATCTGCTCCAGCAGCAGAAGCCCTACGTTCAGCAATACGTCATGGACCAGATTTTCTCCAAAATGGAGCGGGAGGAAGCCTGGCTGGCTCCCTACTATGCCGGTGACTATCTGACCATGGTGGAGGAAAACCCGGACCTCTCCTTCTGTCTGCCGGAAGAGGGATTCAACATGTTCATCGACGCCATGTGCATTCCCAAGGGCTGCACCAACAAGGAGGGCGCCGAAGCCTTTATCAACTTCCTCTGTGACCCGGAGATTTCCGGCCGCAACATGGACTATCTCGGCTATTCCACCCCCATTTCCGCTGCCAAAGAATATATGGACCCGGAAGTGGCCAATGATCCCGTGGCCTATCCCGATGCTGAAACCCTTTCCAGAGGGTCCAGCTTCCTGGCCCTGCCCACGGAATCCACCCAGTTGATGGATTCCCTGTGGCTGACGGTGAAAACCGCCGGGGGCAATACGAGCTTCTATCTCTGGTCCAGCGCTGCCGTGCTGATTCTGGTGGTGGGTCTGCTGACCATCGCCAAAATCCGCAAAAAGCGCCGCATTGCCCGCCGGGGATGCAGCCGCCGCCCGGACAACCCCTGATAAAAAACCCGCTTCTGCCAAAACAGAAGCGGGTTTTTCCATGGAATTATTCAAATTTTGGTTCGTTGGGGTGCAGCAACTCAATGCGTTCCCGTGCCTCCCGCCCCTCCCGCAGGAGCCATTCCAACGTCGGCTCGTCGCCGTCCATAATGGCCTGCCGGACCTCGTTCATCCGGGCCGTCAGCAGATCGATCTCCTCCACCAGTGCCGCCCGGTTCATGGCAAACAGTTCTGTCCAGACCTTTTCGTTCAGTGGGGCTACCCGTGTCATATCCCGATAGCTGCCGCCTGCAAAACCCTCATAATTGGCTGACACGGGACTTTTTACATAGCAGTTGGACACCACATGGGCCAGCTGGGACGTATGGGCAATCATTCGGTCGTGGCTTTTGGCGTCACAGATGCGAATGGTGCCGAAGCCCACCTGACGGAACAAGGCGCTGAACCGATCCAGATCCCCTTCCCCGGTGGTTTCCGTCGGTACCAGAATCATACTGGCGCCGTCGAACAGCTCCGCAAAGGAGCGCTCATAGCCCGCTCGGGCCAGTCCGGCCATGGGATGGCCGCCGGTATACCGTACGCCATGAGCGGCGGCCAGGGGCGTCACCGCCTTTTCCACGGCTTCCTTGACGCCCACCAAATCCACAATAGCCGCCCCCGGCTTCATGGTGGGAATGACCCGCTCCAGAAAGGTGATAGTAGCCCGTGGATACAGCACCGGAATCAGCAGATCACACCGGGCCAAAACCTCGTTGTCGGCAATGCCGTCGATGGCCCCGTCAGCCAGAGCCCGCTCCGCCACGGACCGGGTCCGGTTCCAGCCATACACCAGGCAGTCCGTATGCTTTTTAAATGCTTTTGCCATGGAGCCGCCGATGAGGCCCAATCCTGCTATCACTACTAGTTGTTTCATTGTCACCGCTTCCTTTGTTATCGCGTTTTAAATGGCTAAATTTTCTCTCATTATACACAGCGGACGGCAGTCCGTCAAGAGACTGCCGTCCGCTGTGTATTTTTTGTCAGCTGCCCACATAGGTAAACTGGTTTGATTGGGACAATGCTTCGCCCTGGGCCGTCACCTGGGAGACCGCCACCACGTCCAGAGGTTCCAGTGTCGTGGCCGGCAGCATCAACGTGCTGCTGTTGATGAAGATTGTGTCGGACCGGAGTTTGCCGTTGATGGAAACTTGGCTGCACTCGGTGAAGTTCTGACCGGTCACATACAGTTCGTCATGGAGATTGTCAGCCCGTTTTACCGTGATGGGCAGAATGCCCATCTGCAAATCCGTCGGCTCATAGGGCAACCGCCCGTCGTAGGCATAGTAATCGCCGTACAGCAGGTCATAGCCCAACATCTGCAAATCTTCCTGATAATCGGGATTGGTATCCCGTTCCTGGTGGAGCTTTGTCAGGACGCCGTCATGATAGCCCAACTGGCCCAGCACTGTGGCCGCCAGCTGGTAGGCTTCCAGGTCCTCGTCCTCTTTTGGCAAGCCCATGTTGTTCCAGATCACATATTCCGTTTGCAGCAGATCGCCCTTGCTCAGATACTCCGGCTGGATGGCAAAATTGGGCAGGTGGTCGCCAAAGAGAATCAGCACCGTCGGTTCGTCCCGATCCGCCAAAGCCTGAACCAGCTGGCCCACAAAGGCGTCGGTCTCATAAATCTGATTGACATAGTATTCAAAGCTGATGGGGTTGATGCCCTCCAGCTCGCCCACCACGGAAATGGGCTGGTCCGGGTCCAGCACCTCCGTGGGATATTTTCCGTGGGGCTGCACCGACACCGTATAAACCATGTCCTGTCCCGGCGTGGAATCCAGCGCTTTGAGGATTTCCGCTGTCAGCGGTGCATCCTTAGCCCAGCCCAACGGGTTCCGCTCCACCCGCAGCATATACTCCACAGATGTAAAAGTATCAAAACCCAGGTTGGCATAAACCTTGTTGCGGTCGTAGAAGGTACCCGTATGGTTATGGATGGCGTGGCAGACATACCCCTCCTCCTTGAGGGCATAGTTGACCGATTCACAGACGTTGGATTGCAGAATGGTCTCATAGGGGTATTCGCCGGTACCAAAATAGTCCAGGCTCATGCCCGACAGGATTTCAAATTCCGTATTGGCCGTACCGGCGCCGATGGACGGCACCGACAGCAAACCCGTGGAGCAGAATTCTTTCAGCGCTGTGTAGTTGGGCACCGGGTCCTGAGAATAGGTCAAACCCTTGAGGTATTTGACATCCATAAAGGATTCCAGCTGCACGGCCACAATATTGGGCATGACCTTCGATTCGGCACCCGAGGCCGCAGAATCCGGCTCCTCCTGCTCCGGCTTCTCCTGGTCCAGCTCGTCCACCACTGTACCCACTTCCTCCGGCGAGTAGTCTTCCGGCTGGGTGATGCCCCGGTCAAACAGGCTGGTACTAAAACAGTATGTAAAGCCATAGGCGTTATAGGCGTTGCCCAGATTGTCAAACTGGGTGGCCAGAATGCCGGTGCTGGTGAACAGCACCGTGGTACCCCAGACGTACAATCCTGCCGCCACGCAGCCGAAGCCGGAACGCAGATAATCCACAGGCTCGCTGACAGGCAGCTTCAAAAACGCCACCACCAGTCCCGCCAGGACAGCCACGGTAACCAGCACAATCAAAATCACCTGGAACGTATTCAAATAGACATCCAAAATACTGAACACCGAGAAAATCAATCGGAAATCCACGGCAGTCAACGGCGTAATCCGGAACGACATCAGCACGCATTCCACCACGCCCAGCGTAATCCAGAAGATGGAGACCAGCAGCAGCGCAAAGCAGCGGCGGCGCACCAGGCCCACCAAACTGACGGTCAGCAGGATGATACCCGTGCCGTAGAAAAACGGCATGGGGGCTTCCACCAGAAATTGCAGTCCCTTGAGCAGGGACCGGCGGCACAAACTCTCCAGCGTCAGATTCAGGACAAAGGAGATCAGAAGGGCAAACAGCACCTTGTGCTGTACCAGTTTTTGAACAGCGGACCCAGCCCGCTGTTTGAAGTTTTTAAGCGGTATCTGCAAAGGAAGTTCCTCCATAGAATTAACATGAATTTAACGAGGGCAGACACAGTATAGCCTCCCGCGCGTCAGATTGCAAGCAGAAAATGAAAAAGAGCAGACCGGACATTTCCGGTCTGCTCCTGAACTGTATACAGTTTTTGGGTTTCAGCAGGTGGCGCCGCCCACCAGATGCTTTTCAGCACCCAGGATTTCCGCCTTGCGCTCCAGCAATGCGTTATCCAACAGCTGGGCCTCCACATTCTCAAAGCCCAGACGGGCCACGGTGTCGGCAAAGCGCTCACCGGTAACACCCTGGTCGCGGAACAGGAGAATGGCCTTTTCCAGCACAGCAATGACCTCTTCCTCACTGGTGAAGACCTTGCTCATGGCACGGCCCTGGGCCACCTTCTTGCCCCAACGGCCGCCCAGGTAGATTTTATAGCCGTAACGGCTCTCCTCCACAGCCTGGAAGGGACATTTGCCCACGCAGCGGCCGCAGTGGTTGCAGCTGTCCGCAGGAATGTTCAGCTTGCCGTTTTCCACATGGGCCACATGGATGGGGCAGTTCTCCGCCACGGCACACTTCTTGCAGCCGCGGCATTTGTCGTTGTCCACGACGGGAATACGCTGGCCCACAATGCCGAAGTCATTGAGGTCTGGCTTGACACAGTTATTGGGGCAGCCGCCCACGGCAATCTTGAACTTGTGGGGCAGCAGCACATCATGGTAGCCCTTATAGAACAGCTCATGGATGCGGTTGGACAGGGCGAAGGTATCGCAGAGTCCATACTGGCAGGTGGTACCCTTGCAGCTGACCACCGGGCGCACTTTACTGCCGGTGCCGCCGGTCTCCAGGCCCACTTTGGCCACATACTGGCGGAACGGCTCAATATTCTCATAGGGGATGCCCTGGACCTCCAGGGTCAAGCGGGTGGTCATGGCGATTTCACCGGAGCCGAACTTTTCGGCGGCCTCCGTCAAGCACTGACTCTCAGCGGCGGTAATTTTGCCATTGCGGGTCAGAATGCGGCCGTTGAAGCAGCGGGTACCCTTCTGATGCAGGAAGCCCAGGCCCTTGACCCGCTTGATGTCGGCGGCGGTCAGAGGCGGCAGCTCCGTCTCCTCGCTGCCCTTGAGAAAGGCTTCCAGCACTTCAGCGGCAGCGGTAACCGTGACCATGCAGCGCTCCTGCTCCGTAAAGCACTTGCCCTTCAAATCCTCACAGAAGATGCTGCCCAGACGTTTCTCAAAGGCTTCTTTCAGGGCGGCGCATTGCTCCTTGAATCCCTCGGTGGCGTGGGCTCTGCCCTGCACTCTGCACTGGCCCAGAATGGCCATGGAACCGGCCAGGGCGCCGCAAGTACTGCCGCAGCCCATGCCGCCGCCAAAGGCGCTGATCAGCTTGGCGCTCTCCTCCGGCAGGCCCAGGCCCAATGCCTCATTGGCTGCCAGAAACACCGTCTCGGCGCAGTTATGATCCTGCTCCAGATAATACTTGCGGACGTAATCTTTGATCAACGTTGGACACTCCTTCTGTCTGTTGCGTCTGTTGTTTTCCGGATTCAGCATAGCGGATGCGGGCCGAAAAGTAAACTACCAATCCCACGATGAAATTCATAAGATTTTCCCTATTTATGCTCCTTATATTCTTTACAAAGTTCCAAAAATGCCCGCAGCGGCGGTCCAACATATTTGTCCTTATGGATGACCAGGGAGAACCAACGCTCCACAGGACCGTCGGAAACGGGAATGGTCACCAGATTCATTCCCTTGCACAGCAGCCGCGGCGACATCAGCGCCACGCCCAATCCCGCCGCCACCGCGTCGAGAATGGCCTGGGAGTTGGTGCACTCCCATCCCACCTGCATGCTTACACCGGCCCGCTGAAACTCCAAATCCAACACCTGCCGGGTGCCGCTCTCCGGCTCCCGCAGAATCAGCCGTTCCGATTCCAACTCCCGCAGGTGAACGCTTTCCCGTCCGCTGCACCAGTGATCCGGACGGCACACCAGCACCAGCCGGTCCGGCATCATGGGCGTTACCAGCAAATCATCACTTTTGATATGGCCTTCCACAATGCCCACATCCAGCTCATTGCGGAGAATTTTCTGTTCAATAATCCCCGTATTGGCCACACAGACATAGGGCGACGGCCCCTGCACCCGGCCTGCCAACTCCGCCATAATGCTGCTGGCCACGGTCACCGACGCGCCGATGCGCAGCGGCGTCCGGTTGCCGACACAGTGCATTTGGCGGCCGATTTCCTCATTGAGACTCAGCATCCGTCGGGCGTAGCCCGCCAGCTGTTCGCCCTCCTGGGTAATGCACAGCTTCTTGCCCAGCCGCTCAAACAGCCGCACGCCGTATTCATCCTCCAGGTCGGCCACCACACCGCTGACCGACGGCTGGCTGATATACAGCCGCTCGGCGGCGGCCCGCATGCTTCCTCCCTCCACTACGGCCAGAAAAACCTCCAGGCTGCGCAGCGTCATTTGACATCCCTCCATCGATAATCCATTGCCTATGATTATAAATGCTTCTTTCGTACTTTGCAACGCCTAAAAAACAGGTATAATATCAGTATCATAATATTGATTGATGCACCGGCGCTTTTCTGGAGCGTCATATCAACTGGAGGGATTTCTCATGAAAACTGTGATTGTCGGCGGTGTGGCCGGCGGCGCCAGCGCTGCGGCCCGCCTGCGTCGTTTGGATGAGCGCAGCGAAATTGTACTGCTGGAGCGCGGCGAGTATATCTCCTTTGCCAACTGCGGTCTGCCCTACTATGTCGGCGGTGAAATCACCGAGAAGAGCGCCCTGACGTTGCAGACGCCTGAGAGCTTTTACAACCGGTTCCGCATTGACGTCCGGGTTCTCTCGGAGGTGGTGTCCATCGACCGTGCCGGGAAGACCGTCACCATCCACGACCTCAAGGAGGACCGGCAGTACACTGAGACCTACGACAAGCTGATTCTCTCCACCGGCGCCGAGCCCCTGGTGCCGCCCATCGAGGGCGCCAAGTCCGCCAACGTCTTCACCCTGCGCAACATCCCCGACGCCTATGCCATCCGGGACAAGGTGGTAGCTCTGGGACAGGGCAAAAAAGCCGTCATTGTCGGCGGCGGCTACATCGGTGTGGAAATGGCCGAAAACCTCCTGCACGCCGGTTTGGATGTGACCATTGTGGAGATGGCCGACCATCTGATTGCCCCTCTTGACGCGGACATGGCCGCCGATGTCCACCACTACGCCGAGGAAAAGGGTCTGAAGCTGATGCTGGGCTCTGCTGTCACCGGCATCGTGGAGCGGGACGGCTCCATGACCGTCACCACCTCCACCGGCGACGTGGCCGCCGATGTGGTGATTCTCTCCGTCGGTGTCCGGCCTGAAAGCCGTCTGGCCAAGGAAGCCGGGCTTCCCTGCAACGCCAAGGGCGGCATTCTGGTGGACGACCATATGCGCACAGAGGATGAGAACATCTACGCTGTGGGCGACGCGGTGGAAATCACCGAGTTTGTCACCGGAGACAAGGCCATGGTGCCGCTGGCCGGTCCGGCCAACAAGCAGGGCCGCATTGCCGCCGACAACATCTGCGGTCTCCATTCCCGCTACACCGGCACCCAGGGCAGCGCCGTGCTGAAGCTGTTCGATATGACCATTGCCACCACGGGTCTCAACGAGCGCACCGCCAAGGCCAAGGGCATTGACTGCGACAAGGTATTTCTGTATTCGGCCAACCATGCCGGCTACTATCCCGGCAGCACCATGATGTCCATGAAGGTGATCTTTGAAACCCTGTCCGGCCGCATTCTCGGCGCACAGATTGTGGGCTTTGACGGCGTGGACAAGCGCTGTGATGTGCTGGCTACGGCCATTCGCTTCAACGCCACGGGCCGTGATCTGGCCCAGTTGGAACTGTGCTACGCGCCCCCCTTCGGTTCCGCCAAGGACCCGGTCAATATGGCGGGTTTCGTCATTGAGAACATTGAAAAGGGCCTGATTCATCAGTTCCATTGGCACGATGTGGCTACTCTGCCCCGAGACGGCAGCGTACAACTGCTGGACGTCCGCACACCTGCGGAAGCCGCCCGCGGCATGATCGACGGCTTCACCAATATCCCTCTGGACGAACTGCGCCAGCACTTGAAGGAGCTGGACCGCACAAAGCCCATCTATGTCCACTGTCACAGCGGCCTGCGCAGCTACCTCGCCTGCCGCATTCTCACTGGTGAAGGCTTCCACTGCTATAATCTGGCCGGCGGTTACCGTCTGTACCAGTCGGTAACCGGTGAGGGCAAGCCTCCCGTCAGCGCTATGCCCTGTAAAAAATAATCCCCCTCTCACTCCCTATAAAGCAGGAAACCCGGTGCGGGACATGTCCCACATCGGGTTTCCTGTATTTTTAAGACGCCATCACCTGTCGGAGTACAAAGACAACCGTATCACAGAGCACAACGGCCAGCACCACCCCAAAAACGACAGTACGGGTCCGGGGCTTCATCCGTCCTACCAGCTTCTCAAACAAGGGCTGCAGCCCATACAGGAACAGCAGACCACCCAGGCCGAAGCGGATGGATGGTGACAGGGCAATCCGACCCTGGAACTGGATTTTATAGTCTCTGGCATAAGTCTGCCAGGGCCAGTGTCCCATGGTCAGCTCACACAGGTATGAGGCCGCCAGCTCAATGGCCGTAGCCACCAGGGCACAGCCCAGGAAAATCACCGGCACCAGCAGCAGCTTTTGCTTTCTGGTTTTGCCCCGCAGCAGCGGGTACAGGATAAACAGAAATGTCAGTGCTCCCACACCGTACACCGGCAGGTAGGGCCCGAACAGGACGCCCCGGTTGGAGAAGCCCCAGCGGTACACCACTACCTCCAGAAACACCTCATAGCACCATCCGATGACGCAGTACATCATAAAGTACAGAAAATACCGCTGGAAGTTGTCAGATCTCCGATTGACCGTTGTCATAAATACGTTTCCTCTCTCAAAATGGGAATTCAAACGGCAAATTGGCTCTCATACAGCTGGGCATAGAAGCCCTTACGGGCCAACAGCTCCGCATGATTGCCCTGTTCGATGATATGGCCGTCCCGCATGACCAGAATCACATCAGCTTCCCGAATGGTGGACAGGCGGTGGGCCACGATAAAGGCCGTCCGGCCCTCCATCAGCTTCAAAAAGGCCGATTGAATCTTCTGCTCCGTCCGGGTGTCAATAGACGACGTGGCCTCATCGAGAATCAGCATGGGCGGGCGGCACAGCATGACCCGTGCGATGCAAAGCAGCTGCCGCTGGCCCTGGGACAGGCTTTCGCCGCCGTTTTCTACCATGGTATCGTACCCCTGGGGCAGCCGGCAGATAAAGCTGTGGGCGTGGGCCTGTCTGGCCGCCGCCTCAATCTCCTCCCGTGTGGCGTCGGGCCGTCCCATGGCGATATTCTCCGCAATGGTACCCGTCTCCAGCCAGGTATCCTGAAGCACCATGCCAAAGCCCCGGCGCAGCCCGGACCGGGTCAATTCCCGGATGTCGGTACCGTCCACAGCAATGGAACCGCCGCAGACGTCGTAAAACCGCATGAGCAGGTTGATCAGCGTTGTCTTGCCGCAGCCGGTGGGGCCGACGATGGCAATGCGCTGGCCCGGCTGCACCTGGAGATTCAGGCCGGTGATCAGAGATTGGTCCGGCGTGTAGGAAAATGCCACGTCCCGCAGCTCCACCGCGCCGTCGTAATGGTCCGGCGTCACAGCGTCAGGGCCGTCCGGCGTCTCCTCCTCTTCGTCCAACAGATCAAAAATGCGTCCGGCACAAGCTAAGGCGTTCTGGAGCTCCGTTACCACACCGGAAATCTCATTGAAAGGCTTCGTATACTGGTTGGCATAGCTGAGGAACACCGTCAATTGGCCCACAGTGATTGCGCCTGTCAAAGCGCTGAACGCACCGGTAACACCGACGCCGGCATAGACCAGACTGTTGACAAACCGGGTGGCTGGATTGGTAATGGAGGAGAAGAAAATGGCCCGCAGGGAATATTTTTTCAATCGCTCGTTGACCTCGTCGAACCGCTCCATCACCTGTTCCTGCTGTCCAAAGGCCTGCACCAGCTTGACGCCGCCCACCATTTCCTCAATGAGGGCTGTCTGTTCACCCCGGGTTACAGATTGCTTGGTAAACATGGCATAGGTCCGTTTGGCGATAAAGGATGCCACCAGCAGCGACAGGGGCGTGACCAGCACCACCACCAGAGTGATAACCACATTGACCGACAGCATAAACAAAATGGTGCCCAAAATGGTAATGACACCGGTGAACAGCTGGGTAAAACCCAGCAGCAGGCCGTCGGAAAGCTGGTCGGCGTCGGCAATAATCCGACTGACGGTGTCGCCATTGGAATGGCTGTCAAAATACCGGGTGGGCAGGTTTTGCAATTTCCGGAACGCTTCCGCCCGGATATCCCGGACGGTACACAGCGTCAGCCGGTTATTACAGAGACCCATAATCCACTGGCTCAGGGCCGTCAGCGCCGCCACCACGGCAATCTGCATTAAAATGGGGGCCAGCGCCGCAAAGTCCACGGCCCCCTGTTCCACCAGACAGTCCACGGCATCGCCGGTGAGAATGGGGATGTACAGCGTCAGGGCCACGGTCACCACGGCCAGAATCAGCGACAGGACCAGCAGCGCACCGTAGGGCCGGAGATAGGTCATCACGCGGCGCAGCGTTTCTTTCTGCTTCATGCCCCCACCTCCTGTTCCTGCTGGGTGGCGTGAATTTCCCGGTAGACCGGGCACGTCTTCAACAGTGTCTCATGGGTTCCCAGTCCAACGGCCTGTCCGTCCTCCAGCACCAAGATTTGATCGGCAAACCGGATGGACGAGGTCCGCTGGGAGACAATGAATACTGTGGTATCCTCCAGCTCCCGCAAAGCCTTGCGGAGCTTGGCGTCGGTGGCGTAATCCAGGGCCGATGCGCTGTCATCCAGAATCAAAATCTCCGGCTGCCGCACCAGGGCGCGGGCAATGGTCAACCGCTGTCGCTGACCGCCGGAAAAATTCCGTCCGCCCTGCTCCACCATCGTTTGCAGACCCAGCTCCTTCTGCCGGACAAAATCCGCCGCCTGGGCCCGCTCCAATGCCTCCCAAAGCTGGTCCTCTGTGGCCTCCGGATCGCCCCAGCGCAGATTCTCCGCGATGGTTCCCCGGAACAAATTGGCCTTTTGCGGTACCAGTCCAATACGCTGTCGGAGACTGTCAGTTATCCACAGTTTTGTGGATAACCCATCGACAAGCACCGTGCCATCGGTGGGCTGATAAAATCCCGGAATTAGATTGATTACCGACGTTTTACCGGAACCAGTGCCTCCAATAATTCCGAAAACACTGTTCTTTAGTACGTGAAAGGAGATGTCTTTCAACGCCGGTGCAGCACCGTCGGCATAGGTCAGGGACACATGCTCGAAAACGACAGAATCCGAACTTTTTTCACCAGTTTGCTGTTCTGTGCCCAAGGGTTCCTCTGGTGTGGAGAGGAGCTGGGCAATCCGATTGCCGCAGGCCCAGGACTTGGTGATATTAATGATCAGATTTGCCATTTTCACCAGTTCCACCAAAATCTGCGACAGGTAGTTGACCAGGGCCACCACCTGGCCCTGGGTCAACACGCCGCCGTCCACCTCTACCGCGCCGGTTTTCAGCAGGACCACCAGGCCCAGGTTCACCAGCACATAGGTCAAGGGGTTCATGAAAGCCGTAATCCGGCCCACAAACAGGCCAAAGGAGGTCAGCGATTCATTCCGCTGGTCGAAGCGCTCCGTCTCCTGCCGCTGGCGTCCAAAAGCCCGCAGAACCCGGACGCCGGACAGGTTTTCCCGTGTGGCACCCAGGACCTTATCAAGGTGCTGCTGCACCGCCTTATAGCGGGGGATGCTCCACAGCATGATGCCGAAGACCACCACCGACAGGGCGGCGATAACTCCCAGGAAAATCCCGGCGGACCGCAAATCGATGGTACAAGCCATAACCATGGCACCGAAGACGATAAAGGGTGACCGCAGCAGCAGCCGCAATGTCAGATTGACACCGGTCTGCACCTGGTTGATATCGCTGGTCATGCGGGTAATCAGCGTGTCGCTGCCCAGCCGGTCCTGCTGGCTGTGGGGCAATCGCTGAATGTGGGCAAAGAGCCGGTGGCGCAGGTCTCCGGCAAAATGGACCGCCGCCTTGGCGGCAAAATACTGGGCGGTGATAGAGCAGGTCAAACCGATGAGGGCCAACACCACCAGCAGAACGCCCTGGCGCAGCAGAAAGCCCTTATCGCCGCTGGCAATGCCCGTGTCGATCATGGCCGCCACCACCAGGGGTACAAACAGTTCAAAGGTGGCTTCCAGCAGCTTGAACAGCGGCCCCAAAATACACTCTTTCGTATAACGTTTCAGATACTTAATCAGACTTCTCATGGTTTACCGCTCCGCGACCTCCTGATGGGCTTCCAGCCAAGTGCGAATGTCGGCCAATCCCTGGGCGCTCATGGGGAAGGTCTGTTCCGCCTCAATCTCGCTCTTTTCAATACAATACAGTCCATGCCACAGCTGGCCCAGAATGGTGCTGGCCTCCAGATCCACCTCTTTGGGCGATTTCATAGCCACCTGGGGCGTCAGCATAAAGCGCAGCAAACCAAAGCTGCCGGAAAACCGGTTGTTGTTCTCAAAATAGTGCAGGGTAGGCAGAAAGATTTGTTCGTATTCCTCCATACGCGCTCTTTACGCCTCCAGCAGCTCTTCCATCTCGTCCAACAGCTCGTCGAAGAGGGCCAGCGCCTCCTCCACCGGTGCGGCGGTGGTCATGTCCACACCGGCGCCCTTGAGCAGATCGATGGGGTCCTTGCTGCATCCGCCGGACAGGAAGTTCAGATAGTCCTTGACCGCCGGTTCCCCTTCCCGCAGAATGCGCCGGGACAGCGCAATAGCTGCGGCGTAGCCGGTGGCGTACTGGAACACATAATAATTATAGTAGAAGTGGGGAATCCGGGCCCACTCCAGATCAATCTGCTCATCCAACACCATATCGGGGCCGAAATACCGCTCATTGAGGGCCCGGTACTCCTTGCACAGCGTTTCCGCCGTCAGCGGCGTGCCCTCGGCGTTGAGCTGACCAATCCGCAGCTCAAACTCAGCGAACATGGTCTGGCGATACAGCGTGCTCTTGAACTGCTCCAGGAAATGGTTAATCAGGTAGGCCCGCTCCTTGCGGTCGGTGGTTTTGGCCAGCAGATGCTCCATCAACAGTGCTTCATTGCAGGTGGAGGCCACTTCGGCCACAAAGATCACATACTCGCAGTAGCGCTGGGGCTGGGTCTTGTTGGACAGGTAGGAATGGATGGCGTGGCCCATCTCATGGGCCAGGGTGAACTGGCTGTCCAGGGTACCGTTATAGTTGAGCAGCACATAGGGGTGGACATGGGCACCGGCAGAATACGCGCCGGACCGCTTGCCGGGGTTTTCAT
>DVJJ01000119.1 GCA_018716875.1 Candidatus Avoscillospira avistercoris | reverse complement strand
GCGGCACACACAGGTGCCGCCCTACATTCCCCGACGGACTGCCGACATAGTTCGTAGGGCGGGACCTATGTGTCCCGCCGCCGGTATGCACCGAAAACCACACAACAGGTTGGCTCGTTCCGACCGCGTAGGGCGGGGGCTTGCCCCCGCCGCCGGTATACACCATCGGTTTCCAACAGGCCCGCGTCCAAAACGGCGCGGGCTTCTTTCTTTTTTTCTTTCTTTCTGTTATTGCTTTTTATTTTTATTTATTTATTATTACTAGGGTTACGATTTGACACCGCTCCAGGTTACGATTCGTAACCACTCAGGTGCCGATTTGTTACCTGGGGTTTTCGTTTTCCACAGGTGTATCTACAGGGTTTCCACAGGAATATCCACAGCCGCCAGATACAGATGGGACGGCACGCCGATGCTTTCCCGATACTCCCACACCAGCTGTTGGCGGCACAACTCCTGTACTGCGGCAATGACCCGCCGCTTGCTCACACCCAGCAGTTCCGCCAACTCCTGCCGGGGGTACACCAGATACACCTCGTCCCGTTCATTGGCCCAGCCGTTTTTCTGCGACAGCCGGAACCGGTCATACAGCAGCATATACACCAGCTTGGCGTCCAAACTCAAATCCGTCCGGGCCATCAGCCATCGGGGCATCTGATAAAACTGCTCCTCTGTCCGGTGGGATAGGGTCAGCAGGGGATAGGGGGGACGGGCTTTCATCGGTACGGCTTCCATGGGAGCCACCTCCTTATTTTGCGCTGCCTTTATGGTACCACAGCCCCGCCCCAGCCGAACCGGAACCAAACGCCCCGGAAGCCCCTGTTTTCAGGGCCTCCGGGGCGCTCTTGTTTAGAAAGTGAAAAAAGCACATTTGTCAGATATTTGTCTACATTCGGTTGCCGTTCAGTTCCGCTGGAACGACAGATACCGGGTCCCCTGGAACGTCAGCCGGCCCCGGTCATTCTCCACCAGCATCCCGTACTCCGACGGGCTCACATGGAATTCCATCCGGTCGCCGCTCTCCACCTGGAACGTCACATAATAGCTGGTGGACGTATGGGTATGGTGTACTTCACCGCCGCGGTGGTGCCGGCTCACATGCTGCCGCTTCGTCACCACCGTTGCCTCCACCGTCAGTCGGGGCGAATGGTTGTTCTTGTTCCACTGGAGCAGCGACCGCACCAGAAACACCACAGCCGTTACAACGATGATGAGAAAAATCACTGTAAACATCACGTTGAACATCTCAAATCCCATGAGACCAATCATAGCAAACCCCTCCTATGTCTTTTTTTGTAGTATACGGCCATTCCGGGACTGTGTCAACCATTGTATGCGGCGTCGAAACGTGGTATGATACAACCAACAACGGGCCTGCGGCCCCATGGAGGTACAACCGATGGAATACACACTGAAAAACCGCCTGCTCACCGTCCGCGTTTCCGACCACGGCGCGGAGCTGCAATCCATTCTGGGCGCTGACGGCGTCGAATATCTCTGGCAGGGGGACCCGGCCTACTGGGCCCGCCACGCCACCAACCTGTTCCCCCATGTGGGACGGCTCACCAACGGTACCTACACCTGGAACGGAAACACTTACGAATTAGGTCCCCACGGCTTCGCCCGGAATCTGGACTATTCTCTGGTGGAACAGGCCGAAAATACCCTGGTTCTGGAGCTGACCGACAACGACGAGACCCGCAAAGGCTATCCCTTCGCCTTTTCCTACCAGCTGATTTACCGCTTGGAGAATGACACCCTGTTTGTCACGTTCCGGGTGGAAAACCGGGGCGGGGAAGTGCTGCCCTTCGGCCTTGGCGCCCATCCCGGCTTCCGCGTCCCCATGGCCGACGGTTTGCAGTTTATCGACTACAAGGTGGTATTCGGCGCCCCCTGCGAACCCCGCTCCCTGGACCTGTCCCCGGCGGCCTATCTGGCCGGTACCGATTCCCCGTACCCCCTCACGGGTAACGCCATCCCCCTGCGTCACGACCTGTTCGACAATGACGCCATTATCTTAAAGGATATGGCCCGTTCCGTCTCCCTCGTCTCCGACAAGGACCCCCACGGCGTTGTCGTTTCCTACCCCGACATGCCCTACCTGGGGCTTTGGCACACCCCCAAGACCGAAGCCCCGTTCCTCTGCATCGAGCCCTGGGCTACCCTCCCCGCCGTCCAGGACATTGTGGAAGACTTCGCCACCAAGGAACCATTCTTCCGTCTCGCCCCCGGCGGCGTCTACGAAAACACCTGGACCATTCAAGTGCTGGGACAGTAAGGGAGCGGTTCCGGGAGTTTCGCCCGCTGCGGCGGGCGGGTATTTCGCTGGCTGCGGCCAGCGACCGGGGGCGCTGCCCCCTGGACCCCTGCGATTTTTTGAAAAAAATCGAGTAAAACTTTTAAATTTTAGGGGAGTTTTATTTTAGTGGTTTGGTGCGGTGGCTCTGAATGGGTGCGGCAGCGCGCTCAATCCATGCTTCGCATTGTTGCGGTGGGAGGGCCAAAGGCCCCTCAGCCCCGCCGGGAGTGGGTTCCGTATGCTCTCGTAGGGCGGGACCTATGTGTCCCGCCGTTGGTATGCACCGAAAATCACGCAACAGGTCGGTTTGTTCCGACCGCGTAGGGCGGGGGCTTGCCCCCACTGCCGGTACGGGTTCGCCCCGATCTCCCGTACACAAATAATTCTGGCCCCGGATTCCCATGGAATCCGGGGCCATTGAACGTTCTGATTGATTGTTATTTTTTACCGCTCATGGCATAGTCGCTCTTGCCCTGGCCCTTGACGGTATACAAGGCCTCGTCGGCCCGTTTGAACACGTCGGCATATCGATCGCCGCGGACGTTGCGGCATCCGCCGATACTCACCGACAGCGCTCCCAGGGGATACTCCCGCGACAGCCTGCCGATTTGCTGCATCAAATCGTGGGCCTTCCGCTCCAAAATGGAGTCCGGCAGCTCACAATCCACATAGACTATAAATTCATCGCCGCCAAACCGGCCGATATAATCCGTCTTCCGGAACGTCCGTTCCAGCAGGCTCGCCACTTGCCGCAATACCTGATCGCCGCTGTCATGGCCGTAACTGTCGTTGATGCTCTTGAAATTATCCAGATCCAGCACCAGCAGCACGCCGTCTCCCTTGCGCATCTTCCGGCGGACGCACTTTGTAAAATACGACTTGTTCAGCAGACCCGTGAGCACATCCTGATTGTGTTTCTTCTTGCTCAGCTCATTTTTGATAAGGAAGATCATCACAATGGCCACGTTGAGGATATTCAGCCGCAGGCCCACATCCATCAAAAACATATGCTTGGACGACACCAGATTTTCACTGGGAATGGCTACCACCACCCGCCAGCCGTTATCCAGACAGGACATATAGAGATTATAATTCTCCGCCGCCGCCTGCTGATACTGAATGTCATGGACGCCTGCCGAACAGTCCACATGCTGATAATCCGTCAGGGGAATGTCCAGAAGCAGCCGGGTCTGTCCCATGGAATAAGCCAGAACGCCTTGGGTATCATAGAGGAAAATACCATAATCCTGCGGCAGCTCCGTAAAGCCCATCCAGTCGCCGGTGGTGAGATACACGTCCAGCGCCACCACATTGTGGGAGGTGTCAAAGGAATGGGAAATGGTAAATACATTCTGGCCCGTTACAACGTCCGTATAGAGATCGGAAAATTCCACGGTTCCCGGCGCGGCGTCGGCAACGGAATAATACCACGATTTGGTCTCATACGCATAGCTGCTGTCGCCGGACCAGGGATTGGCTGCCACCAAAGTGTCATCGATGACCGCATAGTAATCCAGTACGTTGTCTCCGAATTTCTCCGCGATTTTATCGCAATAGGATTTCATCCACTGCTGCAATTCGTCGTTGGAGGCGCCGCCGGCGTACATCTCCTGGAGATACTGACCCGCCAGCTCCACGGAAAAAACGTAGTCGCTCAGCTGCGTATCAATTTTTTTCACATACGATTGGGCCAAAAACTGACCCGTCTGGGCGGTTTTGTCCAGAAAAATACGCCGCGTTTCCAAAATGAAATATCCAAACAGAAATTCCACAATAAGAAACACCGATATATAACAGATTAACCCCACTGTTTTTTTCATAATTGGTGTGAAGTTCCCTCCGTAACACGCCCCCCGGCGGATGGGTTTGTCCCCTCAATCATTGGTAAAAAACTGCTGTGCTCAATCCGATAGGGGCTCAGATGGGGCACAGCAGTCCTCTGCGATTCACGGCGGAACACGCAGATTCCGGCGACCGCCGCACCGTCTGCCATTGTGTTCCTGATGTCTTATTTTCCCTGCTGTGACAGCTTTTGTCAAGCAGAATTTTTGCAGGCCGAATCAGGTTTCAATGGTGATATGATCGGTGCCGTGGGCCTCAAATTCCGCGATATAGTCGTCCATCCGGCTGACCAGCTCCTCGTAATTGTCGGAGGAAACCTCCACATAGCCCATATCCCGGCGGGCCAGTTCTTCCGCCAGAATCTCAAAAAACACCGTGTCTTCATAATCCATGATGGCTTCGTGTATACCGCCGTCGGCAAAGGCATGGGAGGGAATATCCTCTCCCTTCCACCGTTCCACCAGGGAATCCATGCCGTTGGTCCGGCACAGTCCAAACAATTTGCTCTCCACCTGGTCATAGTCCTCAAACCGGTCGTCACCCCTGGTGGAGTTGAGGATCCAGTTGCCGATGTACACCAGGTCCAGCAGCCGCCGGAACTCCTTTGTTGTCAGCTCGATGTTCATTGCACAGGCCCTCCCTTCGCGCTTTGGTCTTTCTCTCTCCATTATATACGCCCCTGTGGGGAATTTCCACTGTAAAAACAATTTCTTTTGTGAAAAATACCCTTGTCATTCGGCGCGTTTTAGAATATTATATACAAAGCATCGGTGCGTATGCAATGGGCATCGCCCGACATCTCATCTGGAAAAGAGGATGAAACCTTGAAAAAACTCAGTGTTTGCGTACTGTTCGGCGGCGTCTCCCCGGAACATGAGGTGTCTCTCCGGTCTGCCGAGTCTGTGCTGCGGCATATGGACCCGGAGAAATACAACATCTTTCCCGTGGGCATCACCCGTGATGGAGACTGGGTCCTGTTCGGCGGCAAGGACTATTCCATGCTGCCCAAAAACACCTGGCTCGACTGCCCCGAAAACCGCCGGGCCGCCATTTCCCCCGTCCGGGGTCAGGGCCTTTTGAGCTTTGAGGGCGACTGCGTGGTGCGCGAGCGCATCGACGTGGTATTTCCCGTCCTCCACGGTGAAAACGGCGAGGACGGCTCCATCCAGGGCTTGATGCAGCTGGCCGGTATCCCCTGTGTGGGCCCCATGGTGGCCGCTTCCGCCACCGCCATGGACAAGACGATGACCAAACTGGTGGCCGACCATGTGGGCGTCCGGCAGGCCGCCTGGCATCTGGTGACCCGCCGGGAGCTCCAGCGGGACACGGACAAGGTCCTGGACGCTGTGGAAGCCAAATTCGCCTATCCCGTCTTTGTGAAGCCCAGCGGAACCGGCTCCTCCGTGGGTGTCTCCAAGGCCAAGGACCGGGAAGCCCTGCGGGAAGCCCTGGACAAGGCTGCCGCCTTTGACAAAAAAATTCTCGTGGAAGAGTTTATCGACGGCCGGGAAGTGGAAGTGGCCGTCCTGGGCAATGAGACCCCTGCCGCTTCCACCTGCGGCGAAATCGACTCCGGCGTGGAATTTTATGATTACGAGGCAAAATATATCACTGATACGTCCACCCTCTATATCCCGGCCCGGATTTCCGAGGAAGCCGCCGAAACCGTAAGAGAAACGGCGGTGCGGATTTACGAGGCGCTGGGCTGCCGGGGCATGTCCCGTGTCGATTTCTTTGTGACCCGCGACGGGGAAGAAGTCGTATTCAACGAAATCAACACCCTGCCGGGCTTTACCTCCATCTCCATGTATCCCAAGCTGTTCGAGGCCAGCGGCATCGCCTACGGCGACCTTATCGACCAGCTGTTGCAGTTGGCTATGGAAGAATAAGGAAAAGAGGAATTATGACAAAAGATGTACTCATTGCCATTCGGGGCACCCAGCACACCGACGGCGAGGAACCGCAGGTCATCGAGCTGACCACCGACGGCACATTGACGGCGGAGGATGGGGTTGTGACCGTCTCTTACCGGGAATCGGAAATGACGGGTCTGGATGGCGTGATCACCACCTTCCGGGTGGAGAATGACCGGGTCATGCTCCAGCGGGACGGCGATTTGAACTCCACTATGACCTTTATCGAGGGGGAAAAAACGGAATCCCTCTATGATATGGGCTTTGGGGCCATGCTGTTGGGCGTGTCGTCCCGGCGGGTCCGCAGCGACCTGACCGAAAAGGGCGGCAGCCTGTTTGTGGACTACGCCGTGGAGATTGAGCACGTCCCCGTCGGTACCAATACGTATGAGATTACCGTTTGGGAGCCGTAAGTTTTTTGTAAAGATGGGAATTGGCCGTGGAATCCGTCGGATTCCACGGCCAGTTGTTTTTTATATGGGGATAACAGATTGGGATGAATGTGCGTCTCGACGGGCGGTACAATCCATCGTAGGGCGCGGCATCCTTGACGCGCCTGCATCGTAGCTCAGCCGGGGCCGTCAGGGATGCCAGCCCCTACGCTGCGGATGGATGGGGGTGCCGTGCGGCGGCGGGGGCAAGCCCCCGCCCTACGGGGTCGGAACGTATGGGGCCGTCCGGTGGTTTTCGGCGCGTACCGGAGGCGGGACACACAGGTCCCGCCCTACGAGACCATACGAACCCTCTACCGGCGGGGCTGAGGGGCCGAAGGCCCTCTCACCGCAACAATGCGAAGCATGGATTGAGGGCGCTGCCGCACCCATTCAGAACCACTGCACCAAACCACTAAAAAAACTCAAAATCCCAAAATTGAAAAGTTTTACTCGATTTTTTTCAAAAAATCGCGGAGTCCAGAGGCAGGGCCTCTGGTCGCGCCTCGCAAGGCGCGAAACTCCCGCTGGCCGCAGCCAGCGAAACTCCCACGCCGCGCACGGCGCGAAATCCCCCGTCCGGTTATTTCCGGTCAAAATAGGGGGATTTGCCGGAAACGCTCAGGGGAATGGCGATTGCCATGGAGCAATCGGGCAGCAGGCCCAGGGCCAGGGCGGCCCGTCCGGCGGAGAACATCACACGGCTGTCCACCCGGTTGTCGGCGGCAATGGCCGAAGCAGAGCCGATGGCAATGCCCAAATCCATGGACGTGTAAACGCAGGCGGCACCGGCGGCAGATGCGGCGGCGCAATCGGGGAAGCCGCAGTATTGACATAGACCGTTCAAACCGTGGGGAACGTTTTTCGCCCCGAGGATGACCACCGCGCCGCTGCTACGAACGTTGCCCGCGTCCCGGCGCAGAAATGCGGCGTTGTGGGCGTCGGACAGTTCCTCCATTTTGGTGGCCAGGGGTTCCAAATCGTCCCCGGTGATAATGCAGGTTTCCAAATAGTCCTGGCCTTTCGTTTTGGGGGCCGTCCGGGCGGCGGCACACATGGCCTGGGCCGTAGCCAGCAGATGGGCCTGTTCAGCGTCATGGGATTGATACAGCATGATGGTCAAACCTCCTTGATTGTGTGTGATGGGGGAGTGGGGGGCGGTTGCAGGGAATGGTACCAGCGGCGGGGGCAAGCCCCCGCTCTACGGGTCGGAACGTATGGGGACATCCGGTGGTTTTCGGTGCGTACCGGCGGCGGGACACACAGGTCCCGCCCTACGAACTATGTCGGCAGTCCGTCGGGGAATGTAGGGCGGCACCTGTGTGTGCCGC
>DVJJ01000118.1 GCA_018716875.1 Candidatus Avoscillospira avistercoris | reverse complement strand
TAGACAACACTCCCTTTTCCTGTATGCGGCTGCACGATATTATAGATATCGGCAAATTTTATGGAATTTTAAGGGTTCCCCAGGAAAAATGCAAATACTTCTGCTTTTTGAGCAAATTTTGCATGGCATCGGTACCGCAAGCAGGAACTTTTTCGGTATCGGGCGCACTGTTGGATTGCCTTTGGTGCTCTCTCCCGGCCTGTTGTTACGCTCTGCCCTGCTGCCGGAGGAACTGCTCCGTCTGGGCCAGCTGCTCCGGGGTGTTGACGCCAATAATCTGCTCATTGAGCACGGCCTTGTAGACCTTGACCTTGCCGCCGGCGGCCTGAATCAGCGCCGGTGCGTCGGTGAGATAATACTCGTTCTGGGCGTTGTTGTTCTGGAGCTTGTCCAGGGCTTCCAACAGCGCCTTGCAGTCAAAGGCGTAGATGCCCACGTTCAAATCGCGGATTTTCTTCTGCTCCTCGGTGCAGTCCCGGTCCTCCACCACGCCGATGAAATTGTTGTCCGCATCCATCAGCACACGGCCATAGGGCAGATATTCCTCACAGGTGCCCGACAGCAGGGTACACTGGGCCCCGGAAGCGGCATGCTCCCGCAGCAGGGATTCATAGACCTCTTTCCGTACCAAGGGCATATCGCCGTAGCACACCAGCACCGTGCCGTCGAAGTCCTTCAGAAGCTCTTTGGCACACTGGACCGCATGGCCCGTGCCCATCTGCGGCTCCTGCAAGGCCGTGGGATAGCCGGGGAACGCCTGCTCCACCAGCTCATGGAGATACCCCACCACCAGCACCGTGTTTTTCTGGTCGATAAAGTCCAGCTGGGTCAGCACATGGTACAGCAGGGGTTTGCCGCAGGCCTCCCGCAGAACCTTGGGCATATGATTCGACTCGGACTGCATCCGGGTACCCTTACCGGCGGCCAATACCACCGCTTTGATTTCAGACATGGTTCATTCTTCCTTTCTCATACAATGGTACCGCTTCCCAGTACCAGGTCTTCCTCGTAAAACACCGCCGCCTGGCCCGGCGTCACGGCCCGCTGGGGCTCGTCGAACACCAGCTGTGCACCGCTGTCCGTCACAGTGACGGTACAGGATGCCGGTTTGGCCGTATAGCGCAGCTTCACCGACGCCCGGAACCGCTCCGGCGGCTGCTCCCAGGGAATCCAGTTGGTTCCCGTCACCGTTACATCGGTGGTAAACAGGGCGTCGCCGTCTCCAATGACCACATCGGGCCGGGGCTTGGACAGGACGTAGACCCGCCGCCCGGCGGCAATCTCCAGTCCCCGCCGCTGGCCGATGGTATAGCCCTCATACCCCCGGTGGGGACCCAGCACCGTGCCGTCGGGGGCGATGAAATTGCCCGGCTGAGGCTCCAGGCCCCATTGGCACAGAAAGCCCATATAATCCCCGTCGGGGACAAAACAGATATCCTGGGAATCCTTTTTCACCTGCTGTTCCAGCAGCCCCATGGCTTCCGCCTGCTGCCGGACCTCCGCCTTGGTGTAATCGCCCAGGGGCAGCACCGTATGGCCCAACTGGTGCTGGCTCAATCCCGCCAGCATATACGTCTGGTCCTTGGCGGCATCCTTGGCCGTTTTCAGCAGATAGCGGCCCGTCTCCAGGTCCTGCTCAATGCGGGCATAATGGCCGGTGGCCATGCCGTCATAGCCCAGCTCCAGAGCGGCTTCGAGGAATTTTCCAAATTTCAGCGCCTTGTTGCAGAAGATGCAGGGATTGGGCGTCCCGCCCTGCTGATAAACCTGCGCAAAGGGCGCAATGACCATCCGTTCAAACTCCGGCTGCCACTGAAAGCAGTGGAATTCCAGGTTCAGCCGCCGGGCGGCGGCGGCGGCATCGGCGGCCTCCTGTTCGCCGCCGGGACGCAGAAGCATGGTGGCCCCGCCGGGCTCGTATCCCATCTGCCGGAGCAGGCCCGCCGTCACGGCGCTGTCCACGCCGCCGGACATGGCTGTTAAAATCTTTCGCATTGGTCGTTCCTTTCCCTTGGGTTTCTCCCAACAGCATATCCAATTATACAATAAATTGCAACCCCCTTGACTTTTTTTGTTCCTTCCATATAATCTAATTGACATATCAATTATTGATGTATCAACGGAGGAGGATACCATGGAACGGTCCTTTCACATGCTGCTGTACCGGGCCTTTCACGCCCAGCGCAGCTATCTGGGGCATCACCTGGCCGAAATCAGCCTGGGGGCCGGACAGCCCAAGCTGCTGACCTATCTGGTCCATCACGGCCCCTGTACCCAGAAAACCCTGGCCGATTATTTTGAAATCGACCCGGCGGCAGTGTGCCGGATGCTGGACGCTTTGGAGAGAAACGGTCTGATTGTCCGCAGCGCCGCCAAACGTGACCGCCGTTCGGGGCTGATTGAGCTGACCGATGCCGGACGGGCGGCCCAGAGCGCCTGGGAAGTCCGCTGCAAGGAGCTGGAAGCGCAGATGCTCCGGGGCTTTACCGATGAGGAACGGGCCCAGTTCAGCCAATTTCTGAGCCGCGCCTACCGGAATCTCCGGGGCACTGAGGGAGAGGAGGAGACGCCTTGAAGGACCTGCGCCGCCTGGCACACTACTTCCGTCCCCATCGGCGGTATCTGATTCTGGCCGCCCTGCTGGTGCTGGTGGAGACGGCCTTTGAGCTGTTCATACCCGTACTGATGGCGACCCTCATCGATGAGGGTGTAGCCAATGGGGACATTCCCCTGATGCTGCACCAGGGCATTCTCATGGGCCTGTTCGCCCTGATTTCCCTGATTACCGGCTTTTTACAGGCCCGGTATGCGGCCCGTGCCTCCTACGGCTTCGGCGCGGATTTGCGCCGGGCTCAGTATGAGGCGGTCCAAAAGCTGGCCTTTTCCAATCTGGACCACTTTGAGACATCCTCTCTCGTCACTCGCATGACCACCGACGTGACGGTACTGCAAAACGCCTTCAATACGGGCTTTCGCGCCGTGTTCCGCAGCCCCGTTATGCTGCTGATGGGCCTGGGATTGTCTTTTTATATGAGCCCGCCCCTGGCGGTGATCTTCTTCCTGTGCGTGCCGGTTTTGGCCGTCATTCTCTGGGCCATCGTTCGGAAGGTGGCCCCCTCCTACCCGGTGCTGCAAAAGGCCGTGGACCGGATGAACAACGTGGTCCAGGAGCATTTGACAGCCATGCGGGCCGTCAAGGCCTTTGTCCGGGAGGACTACGCCGCAGAGCGCTTTGAGACCGTCAACGGCGGCCTCATGGACGCCAGCCGCTACACCTTCAAAACCGCCGTTCTCAGCACGCCGGCCTTTCAGATGACCATGTACGGCGCCACGGTGCTGCTGCTGTGGTTCGGCGGCAGCATGATTCTGGACGGGAAGCTGGAAGTGGGCCAGCTGACGGGCTTTCTCAGCTACGTCATGCAGGTGATGAACTCCCTGATGCTGGTTGCCAACGTCTTTTTGCTGCTGACCCGCTCCCTGGCCAGCTGCCACCGGATTTTGGAGGTGCTGGACGAGGTCCCGGTCATCGACAATCCCGCCAACGCCATCACCGAGGTGGCGGACGGCTCCATCGACTTTGACGATGTCTCCTTCCGCTACTCCGCCGATGCCAAGACCGACGCTCTGAGCCATGTGGACCTCCACATCCGTTCGGGCCAGACCGTGGGCATCCTGGGCGGCACCGGCGCGGCCAAGACGACGCTGGTGCAGCTGATTCCCCGGCTCTACGACGTCACCGGCGGCGCGCTGCGGGTGGGCGGCCGGGACGTGCGGGACTACGACCTCCACACTCTGCGAGAGGCCGTGGGCATCGTCTTGCAGAAAAACGTCCTGTTTTCCGGCACGGTCCGGGAAAATCTCCAGTGGGGCAATCCCGACGCCACCGACGAGGAGCTGTGGGACGCCTGCCGCACGGCCTGTGCCGACGAATTTCTACAGCGGATGCCCAGGGGGCTGGACAGCGATTTGGGCCAGGGCGGCGTCAACGTGTCCGGCGGTCAGAAACAACGGCTGTGCATCGCCCGGGCGCTGCTGAAATCCCCGAAAATTCTGATTTTCGACGATTCCACCTCCGCCGTGGACATGGCTACTGAGGCCAAAATCCGCACGGCTCTGGCCCAGCGCCGGGATGTGACAAAGCTCATTATTGCCCAGCGCATCACGTCGGTGCAGAATGCCGATGTCATTGTGATTCTGGACGACGGTAAAATTCATGCCGTCGGCAACCATGACACCCTCCTGGCTGGGGACCCCATCTACCAGGAGATCTATCATTCCCAGGTGAAAGGAGGCGACGGCCATGGCCAGACCCACCAATAAGCGGCCGGAAAACCTGGGCCGCACCGTCCGCTCCCTGGCCCGCTACATGGGCCGCCATACGGTCCTTATGGTCATTGTGGGCGTCCTGGCCGCCGTCAGCGCCCTGGCCAATCTGCTGGGCACCTATATGATTCGGCCCATTGTCAACAGTCTGGCCGGCGGCGACGGCGGCGCGCTGATCCGGGGCGTCCTCATTGCTGCGGCCATCTATGGCACCGGCGTTCTGGCGGCGCTGGGTTACACCCAGACCATGGTCCGGGCCGCCCAAAAAATCCTCTATGATATCCGCCGGGACCTGTTCTCCCATCTGCAAACGCTGCCTCTGTCGTTCTTCGACAGCCGCCGCCACGGCGACACCATGAGCTATTTCACCAACGACGTGGACACGGTTTCCGACGCCCTGAACAACAGCTTCGCCATGGTCATTCAGACCTTTATCCAGGTGGTGGGTCTGCTGGTGCTGCTGTACGTCCTCAACTGGCAGCTGTCCCTGATTGTCACCGTCAGCTATGGGGCCATGTTCCTGTATATCCGCTATTCCAGCCGCCGCAGCCGCCGGTATTTTGCCCGGCAGCAGGAGCATCTGGGCCGTCTGGACGGCTATATCGAGGAAATGGTCAGCGGTCAGAAAGTGGTAAAGGTTTTCAACCACGAGGAAGCCAACCTGCAAGGCTTTGCCGCCTATAACGAAGCGCTGCGGGAAGCGGGCACCGGCGCCCAGAGCTTCGCGGGCACACAGATTCCGGCGGTGGTCAGTATTTCCTATATCAACTACGCCATTGTGGCGGTGCTGGGCGGTCTGATGGCCTTGCGGGGCATGACCGACGTGGGCAGTCTGGCTACCTATCTGGTCTTTGTCCGGCAGGCGGCGCTGCCCATCAACCAGCTGACCCAGCAGAGCGGCATGGTGCTGTCGGCCCTGGCAGGCGCGGAGCGGATTTTTAACGTCTTGCAGGAGCAGCCGGAGGTGGACGAGGGCAAAATCCGCCTGACCCGCGTCCGAGAGACGCCGGAGGGGCTGACGGCCTGTACGGAAAAAACAGGTCATTGGGCCTGGCAGAAGCCGGACGGTTCCCTGGTGCCTCTGCGGGGTGACGTGCGTTTTGACCATGTGGACTTCGGCTACACGCCGGACCGGCTGATTCTCCAGGGCGTCAGTCTCTATGCCAAACCCGGCCAGAAAATCGCCTTTGTCGGCTCCACCGGCGCAGGCAAAACCACCATCACCAACCTTATCAACCGGTTTTACGATGTCAACGGCGGCGTTATCACCTATGATGGTCTGGACGTGCGGGACATTGCCAAAGCGGACCTGCGGCGTAGTCTCGGCATCGTCCTCCAGGACACCCACCTGTTTTCCGGTACCATTGCCGATAATATCCGATTCGGCAAGCTGGACGCCACGGAGGAAGAAATCATCGAAGCCGCCAAAATTGCCAACGCCCATTCCTTTATCACCCGTCTGCCCCAGGGCTATGATACGGTCATCACCGGCGACGGGGCCAATCTGAGCCAGGGTCAGCGGCAGCTGTTGGCCATTGCACGGGCGGCGGTGGCGGACCCGCCGGTGCTGATTCTCGACGAAGCCACGTCCAATATCGACACCCGGACAGAGCGGCTCATTGAAAAGGGCATGGACCGGCTGATGGAGGGCCGGACGGTGTTTGTCATCGCCCACCGGCTCAGTACGGTCCGTAACGCCAACGCCATTATGGTGCTGAACCATGGCCGGATTATCGAGCGGGGCGACCATGACGAGCTGTTGGAGCAGGGCGGCGCATATTACCATCTTTATAATGGTATGACCGAACTAAGCTAAGACACACCCCCATGTGTACGCCCAAAGATAAAAGTTTTACTCGATTTTTTTCAAAAAATCGCGGAGTCCAGAGGCAGCGCCTCTGGTCGCTGGCCGCAGCCAGCGAAACTCCCCAATCGTCCCAAGCGCCATCCGCAGATGGCGCAATCCCCGCGGCAACGCCGCAAGGCCGCCGTCCCCACCCCATCATGGGGTGGCGGACGGCGGCCTTCTTTGCACACCGTATGAAATTGGTACCGGTCCCATGGTTTTCGGTCCGTACCGGCAGCCGGTTGTATCAACTTCTCAATACTTATCGTAGTACGTGGAGGACGACACAGCCGCAGATTCCGACGCCACCGCCGGTTGGTTGGGCTCGTACAGCTCCCGAGCCAGCTTGAATTGTGTCATGAGACTTTCGAGAATGCTGGCCTGACCGGAGAGTTCCTCGCTGGATGCGGCGCTTTCCTCCGCCGTGGCGGCGTTGGTCTGCACCGCGCTGGAAATCTGCTCCAGGCCCTTGGTGATATTCTTGACAGCGTCCGCCTCCTGGATGGCGTCCTGGGCAATCTCCACAATGGACTCCATAACCAGACTGGCGTTGGCCGCCGTCTCCTCCATGTCCTTGGCGGTGTCCTCCACCAGCACATTGCCCTTTTCCACCGCTTCAATGGATGCCCGGATCAACTCCTGGGTGGACTGGGATGCTTCGGCGGACTTTCCGGCCAGGCTGCGCACTTCATCGGCCACAACAGCAAAGCCTTTGCCCGCCGTACCGGCCCGGGCGGCTTCCACCGCCGCGTTCAGCGCCAGAATGTTGGTCTGGAACGCGATGTCGTCGATGGTTTTGATGATGCCCTGTACCCTGATTCCTCCTCATTTCATTTTTATGTTGAGATAAGATACGCGAAGTTATAATAAAAAAACATTTTTTGTTGAAAAATATACAGAATTACAAAAAACATTTTCCTATTCAAAATTTGTTTAGCGCCTAAATAAACATCAAACGCTTGTATTCTAAATGATTTTCCTGTAAAAATCAACAATTATTCTACTTTATTTGAGTGTACTGTAAATTATATCCATGTATATATATTCAGAATTGTCAATAGTTTTCCGTCTGCTGCGCCGGACCTGTGGCTGTCGTTCCGTCATGGACAAAACGACAAAAACGTGTGCATCATAATTCCGGCCATAACGCACACGTCAGCCTGTGGGAAAGGCGTTTTTACCGTACTTCGCATAAAAAGGGTGTTGCAGCCTGCAACACCCTTTTATAAAATTCCCAGCTGGGCGTGTGGAATTGGTTTTTTCGTCGCCCACTGGCGGACAATTGAGCGCAGACGAGAAGCAAGTCTGCCCCCGCCGCATGGTTTTTGCTTTCTCTCCATCAGAGCGATTTTGTGACACTCTGCGGACCATAAAAAACTGCGTGCAGGAGATACCAAATCTCCCCCACGCAGTTTTTATACGTTTTTCAAAAGCCCCGACTGCCGGATTATTCTCCATAGGGCAGCGTAAAGACGCCGTCCAGGCAGGGATTCAAATTGGTGACGCGGCCGCGTCCCGAATAGATGGCATACGTCTTGCAGAGGATAGGACAGAGCATTCCACGGGACATGATTTCCGAATGGAGCTCATAGACATTGCCGATGTTCTCCACGGCCCGGTCGCAGAGGGTCGCCAACGTGCCGTCGGCCATACCGCCATAGCTGAGACTGCCCGACGCGTCAAAAAAGCCGCTGAGGTCAAAATCCGGCCGCAGCCGCACCTCTCCGTAGTAGAGGTCATAGCTGCCGGTCCGCAGGGCGTAGACGTATTCGTCATAGTCCAGGGATTTGATGGTCAAATCAAAGCCCCGGCTGTTGAGGGTGTCGGCCACCATCTGGGCCGCCGCCACCCGCTGCTCCGACGTATTGCACACCAGCAGCGTCCCTTTCAAAGACTGGGTGCCGCTGCCGGTATAGAGTTCCAAAACGCCGTCCTCGTCATAGTCCCGGATTTCCGACGACTCGAGAATTTTCTCGAACGCCTCCTCGTCATAGCCGTACTTTGCCGCCAATTTCTGGTCGTACCCGTCCCACCGGGGCGAAGCCGGAAGCGTCGCCGCCGTGGCAAAGCCCAGGGCCGTATTGGAGATAATGGCATCCCGGTTCAGGGCATGGGTCACCGCCGTCCGCACCGGCGTATAGGCAAAGACGGGGCTGCTGAGGTTGAAGCCCAAATACTGCAATACCGTGGTGTTGTTGTTCCAAAGCTCGTAGTCCGTGTGATACGTCAGCTGAGTACCGGCGTTGGGGTCGGCACAGACCAGCGTGATGTCTCCCCGCTCAAAGGAGTCCCGAATCTCAGCGGCGGACTCCACAGTCACCAGTCCAATGGTCTCCTCAGAAACCGGCGGCTTTGTCTCCCGCCACCAGTCGGTTTGCAGCAGTTGGGTCCCGTCGCAGCGGTACGGCCCGGTTCCCATGGGGATGGTATCCCCTGTGGTGGCCGCCTGGACCACATAGACATTGAGCAGCGACGGCAGCGAGCCGCAGGCCGAGCCGGTGGTGATGGTCAGCTGCAAATCACCGGTGGCCTGCACCGACAGAATATCCTGGAGACGGCTGCCATAGTAATCGCTGTTTTGGGCCGCCCGGATGGACGCCGCCGCGTCAGCCGCCGTCAGGGCTGTCCCGTCGAAAAAGGTCACGCCCTGGCGCAGCGTCAGCGTATGGGTCCGGCCATCGCCGGAGCTGGTCAGACTTTCGCAGAGATACGGCGTGGCCGTAAAATCGGAATTGACCGTAAACAGCGGCTCATAGAGCAGAGACAGCACGGTTCGATTGCTCAGCACCATACAGCTGTAGGGGTTCAGCGTTTCGTCCGGCTCCCAGGCCAGACCAAAGGGTTTTTCCTCCTTGGTCTCCGTCTCTACCACGACGGTCTCTGCCGCCGGTTCCTCCGCTTCCTCCGCCGCCGGCAGGGCGCAGCCCAGCAGCAGGCAGAACGTCAGCAGCAGCGCCCCCAGTCGCAGCTTGCGGCTCATGGCATCTTCCTCCCGGCACACACAATAACGCCCGCCTGGACGCCCCGGCGGTCGCCCACCTTCCGATGGGACCAGAACCGCTCCGTGTCGCAGGCCGTACAATAGGGCAGCGCCCAAGGCTCTACAATTCCGGCCCGTTTCAGCCAAATGGTATTCAAGTCCACCAAATCCACATGGTAGGTGCCGTCGCCGTGGTCGTCAATGGCGATCCGGGCGTCGTCGCCCAATGCTTTTAGCATGGCCTCCGGCACGTCGGACCGGGTCTCAAAGCAGCAGCGCTGGATGCAGGGGCCAATACAGGCACGGATATCCTCCCGGCGGCTGCCAAAAGCGTCCACCATGGTGTCCACGGCCTTGGCCACAATGCCCAGGGCCGTGCCGCGCCATCCGGCGTGAACGGCGCCCACAGCGCCGGTGACCGGGTCCTCCAGCAGCGTCACCGTGCAGTCGGCCCCAAAGGCCATGACCGCCGTACCGGGGACGTTGGTCACCAGACCGTCACACTCCGGCGCGGGGCTGTGAAAGACCCCCTGGCCCCAGTCGGCCTCCGTCACCACCCGGACCATGTCCGTGTGGATTTGATGGGTGCAGACCAGCTTCTCTACGTCATAGCCCACGGCCTTGGCCAACCGGCGATGGTTTTCCAGGACGTTCTCCCGGTCATCGCCCCGGCTGAACCCCAGGTTCAGGCTGGAAAGGTGTCCGGTGCTGACGCCGCCGGACCGGTCGGTAAAACGATGGGGGGACACAAAGCCCCCCACCGTGATCGGTTCATAACTCATTCGTTCAGGTCCTTGTCCAGGCAGCAGTTCTTATACTTCTTGCCGCTGCCGCAGGGGCAGGGATCGTTGCGGCCCACCTTGGCCTTCTTGGACATGGGCTGCTTGACCACGTTTTCGTCGGCGCCGCCCTCGTAGGTGACCGTCGCCACCTTTTCGCGGCGGATCTCCTGCTGGGGCTGGATGCGCACCAGGAACAGACGGCGAATGGTCTCCTCCTTGATGGCGTTGATCATGCCCTCGAACATCTCGTAGCCCTCGCGCTTGTACTCCACCACGGGGTCCTGCTGGCCGTAAGCCCGCAGCACGATGCCCTGACGCAGATCGGTCATGGCGTCGATGTGATCCATCCAGTATTCGTCCACCACGCGGAGCATGATGACCCGCTCCAGTTCGCGCATGACCTTGGAGGTGTAGGCCGCTTCCTTTTCCTCATAGGTCTTGGTGCACACGGCCAGAATCTCCGCCGCCATGGTGTTGGCATCCAGGGCCAAGGGATTCTCGGGTGCATAGGTGCCCTTGAGGAAGTAGATGTTTTCAAAGTGGCGCAGCAGCGACTCGAACTGCTCCGCGCTCTCCAGATGGGCATTGCCGCCGAAGGCGTCGTTGACCTGGGTGTTGACCACATATTCCAGCATGCCCTGGATGGTCTTCTGCAAATCGGTACCGGCCAACACCTGCTCGCGCTGCTCGTAGATGACCTTTCTCTGGGTGTTCATGACATCGTCGTATTGCAGCACGTTCTTACGGACCTGGAAGTTGCGGCTTTCCACGGTCTTCTGGGCGTTTTCAATGGCGCCGGAGAGAATCTTGGCGTCAATGGGCGTATCATCGTCAATGCCCAGCTTATCCATCATGCCCTTGAGGCGGTCCATACGGTCGCCGCCGAAGAGACGCATGATATCGTCCTCCAGGGACAGGTAGAACCGGGTCTCGCCGGGGTCGCCCTGACGGCCGGCACGGCCGCGCAGCTGGTTATCGATACGGCGGGACTCGTGGCGCTCGGTGCCGATGATGAACAGACCACCGGCGGCGCGGACCTTTTCGGACTCGGTGGCAATCTGCTCCTTGTGGCGGGCCACGGCCTCATTGTAGGCGGCACGGGCGGCCAGAATCTCGGGATCGTCGGTCTCGGAGAAAGCGTTGGCCTCGGCCAGCAGCTCCTCGCTCATACCGCTCTTGCGCAGCTCGCTCTTGGCCAGATAGTCGGCGTTACCGCCCAACATGATATCGGTACCACGGCCGGCCATGTTGGTGGCGATGGTGACGGCGCCCAGCTTACCGGCCTGGGCCACGATTTCAGCTTCCTTTTCGTGGTGCTTGGCGTTCAGCACCGTATGGGGGATGCCCTCCCGCTTGAGCAGATGGGACAGCAGCTCGGACTTCTCGATGGACACGGTGCCCACCAGGACCGGCTGGCCCTTCTCGTGGCAGGTCTTGACCTGATTGATGACGGCCCGGAACTTGCCGGCTTCCGTCTTGTAGACGGCGTCGGGGTTGTCGATACGGGCCACAGGCAGGTTGGTGGGAATCTCCACAATATCGAGGTTGTAGATGGTGCCGAACTCCTCGGCCTCGGTGGTGGCCGTACCGGTCATACCGGACAGCTTGGCATAGAGACGGAAGAAGTTCTGGAAGGTGATGGTTGCCAGAGTCTTGCTTTCGCCAGCGACCTTGACGCCTTCCTTGGCCTCGATGGCCTGATGGAGGCCCTCGTTGTAGCGGCGGCCATACATGAGACGGCCAGTGAACTCGTCAACAATGATGACCTCGTTGTCCTTAACCACGTAGTCAATGTCCCGCTTCATCAGGCCACGGGCCTTCATGGCCTGGTTGACGTGGTGGGAAATGGTGGTGTTCTCGATATCGGACAGGTTCTCAATCTGGAAGAACTCCTCGACCTTCTTGATGCCCTTGGCCGTCAGGGACACGGTGCGCTCCTTCTCGTCCACGATGTAGTCGCAGTCCATGTCGTCCATGGCTTCCTTGCTGTCGGTCTTGGCAAAGACCTGCTTTTTCATGCGGCTGACCAGGAAGTCGGTCATCTCGTAGAGCTTGGAGGAGTCGTCGCCCTTGCCGGAAATAATCAGAGGGGTACGGGCCTCGTCGATAAGGATGGAGTCCACCTCGTCCACGATGACAAAGTTGTGCTCCCGCTGGACCTGCTCCTGCTTGTAGATGGCCATGTTGTCGCGGAGGTAGTCGAAGCCCAGCTCGTTGTTGGTGCAGTAGGTGATATCGGCGTTGTAGGCCTCACGGCGCTGATCGCTGTTGAGACCGTGGACAATCAAGCCCACTTTCAGGCCCAGGAACCGGTGGACCTTGCCCATCCACTCGGAGTCACGGCGGGCCAGATAGTCGTTGACGGTGACCACATGGACGCCTTTGCCCGTCAGGGCGTTGAGGTAGGAGGGCAGAATGGCCACCAGGGTTTTACCTTCACCGGTGCGCATTTCGGCAATGCGGCCCTGATGCAGCACGATGCCGCCGATGACCTGGACCCGGTAGGGACGCATACCCAGCACGCGGTCCGAAGCCTCCCGGACCGTGGCGAAGGCCTCGGGCAGCAGGTCGTCCAAGGTCTCGCCCTTGTCCAGCCGCTCCCGGAACTCCACGGTCTTATGCTTCAGCTGTTCGTCGGTCAGCTGCCGGTATTCCTCCTCCAAATCCATGACCGCCTTGACGGTCTTCTCGAGCCGCTTGAGCTCTCGCTCGGAGTGGGAACCGAAAATCTTGTCCAAAAAACCCATTGCTGTTTCACCTTTCGTTATCAAATGCCGAAACGGCATGAAATCGCATTATAAATAAATTTTCATCAAAGCATTATAACACAACGAATGCTATAATAAAAGAATAAATTGTAAATACTCTGTACTTCTTTCTTGTCTTTTGACACAGTGAATGGTAAAATAGCTCCGATTGCGGCAGGAGGATTGCCGCCATTTCCCATTGAAGAAGGAGCACGCCATGGAAACTCGATTGATTGCCGTCGATCTGGACGGTACGCTGCTGCGCACCGTCCGCACCTTGTCTCCCGCCACCATTGAAGCGGTGGCCGCCGCCGCGGAGCGCGGACTGGAAGTGGTCATTGCCTCGGGCCGCACCCTGTCCGAAACCCGTCATCTGCTGGCTCAGCTGCCCCAGGTCCACTATCTGGTGGGCAACACCGGCGCCTTTGTGCTGGACCTGCGGACCAACACCTATCTTCATTTTTCCCCCGTCCCCCTGTCGTTGATACAGGAAGCATGGCGTCAGCTGCGCCAGGAAGACATACTGTTTGAGGTCAACTGCGGCGGTGAAATCTACATTCCCACGGACCGGCTGGCGGAAGTGCCCCGGTTTGAAGACGCCTGCGGCAATCACACCCTCCATGAGACACGGCGGGGCGTGGACGATTATGACCACTGGCTGGAAACGTTGCAGGAGCCGGTGACAAAGCTGCACCTCTACTTCCCTACCGGCGAAGCACGGGACGCGGCCCAGGTCCGGCTGGGGAAACTGAAGGGCGTGGACCTGTGTACCTCCGACCCGGTGGACCTGGATATGACGGCCCGCGGCATCCACAAGGGCGTAGGTGTGGCCCGTCTGGCGGAACATCTGGGCCTGAGCCGGGAACAGGTGATGGCCATTGGCGACAGCGGCAACGATTTGGGCATGCTGCGCTATGCCGGTACGGCGGTGGTCATGGCCAACGGCAGCGACGAGGCCAAGGCGCTGGCCCACCGGCTGACGGACACCAACGACAACGACGGCGTAGCCAAGGTCCTCAACAGTCTGCCCGGCGTGGAACGGCTGTAAGATGGAGCTGACGCTTTCCATGGTGCTTATCGCCTGCGGCGGCGTTTTTCTGGCATCCTTTCTGGACGCCATCGCCGGAGGCGGCGGCATTATCTCCGTCCCCACCTATCTGCTGGCGGGGCTGCCCATGCACGCGGCTCTGGGCACCAATAAAATCTCTGCGTCCCTCGGTTCTCTGGCCTCGGTGGGCCGGTACATCCGCAACGGATACATTGACTGGAAGCTGGCCGTTCCCTCCATCGTCATGGCGCTGCTGGGCAGCATGGGCGGCACCCGCTTGCAGCTGTTGATTCCTGAGCAGTATCTCCAATCTCTGCTGCTGGTGGTGCTGCCGGTGGTAGCCATCGTGGTACTGCGGCAGCGGAGCTTCCGGGAGGTCCCCGGCGATATCGACCGCCGCCGTCAACGGACCATTGTCCTGAGCGCGTCTCTGGTCATCGGCGCCTATGATGGGTTTTACGGACCCGGTACCGGCACGTTCCTGCTGCTGATTTTCACGGGTCTGGGTCAGATGGATGTGCGGACGGCGTCGGGCAATGTGAAGGTGGTCAACCTGGCCTCGGGCATCGGCTCCCTGATTACCGCCGTGCTGTATGGTGAAGTGTATTGGGCGGTTGGTCTGATTGCTTCAGTGGCTTCCTTTGCCGGACACTATGTGGGCGCGGGATTGACCATCCGTAACGGCGCAAAAATCGTGCGGCCCGTGGTCATCGTAGCTCTGGCGCTGTTGGCGATTAAGGTTCTCACCGATATGATCTAAACAAAAAACAGCCATCGATCGATGGCTGTTTTTTCTGCGGTTTCGTGATTTATTCGATGGTAATACCGGCCTTTTCCAGAATGGTGGGTACATTCTTTTCGGCACCGATAGCCATAATATGGACACCGTCACAAATCTTCTCATCGTGAATCTTGGCGATGAACTCGGCGGCCATCTCAATGCCCAGCTGCATGGGCAGGCCCTTGACACCCTTTTCCTTGCCCTCGGCGGCGGCAGCTTCCAGGCGGTCAATCATATCCTGGGGCACGGCAATGCCGGGGACGTTGGCATTCATATACTTTGCCATACCGGCGGCCTTCAGGGGGATGATACCGGCCATGATGTGGCACTTGATGTTGGCCTTATCGACCAAATCCAGGAAGCGCTTGAGACTCTCCATATCAAAGATGCCCTGGGTCTGGATGTACTTGGCGCCGGCGTCCACCTTCTGGCGCAGCTTGTTGATTTGCAGCTGGATAGGCTCATAGACGGGGGTCACCGCAGCGCCCTTGTAGAACCGGGGCGCGCCGCCGTCCAGCTCGTTGCCGCCGCAGTCACGGTCGGTGACTTCCATGGTGGACAGCATATTGAGGATGCCCACAGAATCCAGGTCATAGACGGGCTTGGACTGCTTGCAGTCACCGACAACCGGGTGGTCGCCGGTGAGGGCCAGCATGGTGTCAATGCCAAAGGCGGCGGCGGACAGCATATCGGCCATGATGGCCATACGGCTGCGGTCACGGCCGGTGACCTGCAAAATCGGCTCCACACCGGCCTGCTTCAGCTTGATGCACAGACCCAGAGAGGACGCCTTGAGGCTGGCGGACTGCATATCGGTGACGTTGACGCCGTGGACCTTGCCGCTCAAAAGCTGGGCGTCCTCCAGCTGCTTGGTGAAATCATATCCCTTGGGAGGAGCCATCTCGGCGGTGACGCCGAATTTGCCGCTCTCCAGTGCTTTTTCCAGAAGACTCATGTTCCCTTACCCCCTGATGTTGATGGTTCTCGGATAGGCTACATCCTCATAGCCCTTGTCAGCGCGGGTCTTGGACAGATTATCCAGACGGCCCTGCTGCTCCAGACGCTTATAGATGGCAATCCAGGCGCAGTCGTTCTCGGGATTGACCTCGCACTTGCCGTTCTTGGAACCGCCGCAGGGGCCGTTGACCAGGGATTTGGCACAGCGGGTAATGGGGCAGATGCCGCCGGTCTCGCCCAGGACGCAGTTACCGCACAGATGACATGCTTCCTCAAACAGACCGAACTTGACAGCCTCGCCCAGGAACATGGTGTTATTGGCCGGGTATGTAGGAGCCTTGACGTTGGCGGCCACCACCTGGGTACCGTCGCCGCAGGCCATACATACCACCGCCTCGGCGCCGGCAGCGTCGAAGCCCTTGACCTTGCCCTTGGTGGTCAGGTTCATGCAGCAGTAGTCGGACATGGCCGTAGCCACCACTGTGCGGCCCTGGCTCTCCAGATACTTCTTCAGCTCGGCCACTTCCTTTTCGCCGCCGGTGGCGCAGGCCGTGGCGCAGCTGCCGCAGCCGATAATGGCGATTTTTTTGGCATCACCGAGCATGGCCATCAATTCTTCGATGGGCTTTTTTTTCGTGACGATCATGTTGTTCTTCTCCTTTACTGTTCCGCACTGTGCAGACCGAACAGGTTCTATCTTACAGGATTATAACACAATCCCACAAAAATGCAAGCAAAGCCGCGAAAAGTTTTCCCGTTTTTTGGTGTTGTTTTATGTGGTTTTTTAAAATCACACCAAAAAGCAAGGTTTTTGACAGCGGCCCATTGATGGCCGCCGCGGCCTGTGGTACACTGGTGATATCCCATATATGGAACAAAGGAGAGTTATCTTATGGCCATGCGCTTTGACCACTTCAACTTCAACGTTCTGGACCTGGAGCGGAGTCTCCGGTTCTATGCCGACGCCTTTGACTTTCATCCCGTCCGGGAAAAGAACGCCAACGACGGCTCTTTCAAGCTGGTGTACCTGGGCGACGGAGAGACGGGCTTTCAGCTGGAGCTGACCTGGCTGCGGGAGCGGACTGAGCCCTACAATCTGGGTGAACTGGAATACCATCTGGCCCTGCGGGTGGATGATTACGACGCCGTCCACGCCCGCCACGAAAAAATGGGCATTATCTGCTATGAGAACCCCGCCATGGGCATCTATTTCGTCCAGGATCCCGACGGCTACTGGATTGAGATTGTCCCGGCCAAGTGACGCCCATGAAACTGTACTATCTCTATCACAGCGGCGTAGCCGTGGAGACGGAAAACCATCTGCTGATTTTCGACTATTACCAGGACACGCTGCCCGGCGGCGTCCCGGCCCTGTTGCAGCGGGTGAAGAAACCGGTGACGGTCTTTGCGTCCCACAGCCACTATGACCACTTCAACCGGGCCATTCTCACCTGGAAAGAAGCCTTTCCAGACATCGCCTATGTCCTGTCCGACGACATCCCGCCGGTGGACGGCTGCCATCGGATTGGCCCCCGCCGGACGCTGGAGCTGCCGGGTCTCACCGTCTCCACCCTCCGTTCCACGGACCAGGGGGTGGCCTTTGTGGTGACCTGTGACGGCCATACCATCTATCACAGCGGCGATCTCCACTGGTGGCACTGGTCCGGGGAGCCGGACCGGGACAATCAGGCCATGGAAACGGCCTACAAACGGGAAATGGAGCGGCTGGCGGGCGTCCATCTGGATGTGGCCTTTTTGCCCGTGGACCCGCGGCAGGAAGCCGACGGTCTCCGGGGCATCGAATATTTTGCCGCCCACAACGACTGTCCCTGTCTCGTCCCCATTCACTACAGATGGGACCCGTCCATTCTGGAGACATTGCAGCAGACCCCCGGCCCCTGGCAGGGGCGGCTGTGCATTCTGGATGACCGCCCCAGGGAGGTATGAGCGTGGAGTTTTTGTATGTGGACGACCATCTGTGCGTGGCCGTCAAGCCCGCCGGGGTCCTGTCCACCGACGAGCCGGGCGGAATGCCGGAGCTGGTGCGGGCGGCGCTGCACACCGACTGTATCCGGACGGTCCACCGGCTGGACCGGGTGGTCAGCGGCGTGATGGTCCTGGCCCGGTCGGCGGAGGCGGCCTCTGCTTTGTCGACTCAAATCCGGGACCGGCGGTTCGATAAAACGTATCTGGCCGTGATTCACGGCGTACCGCCGGAGCCTGCCGGAACGCTGACGGACCTGCTGCTGCGGGATAAGCGGGAGCGGAAAACGTATATCGTCCACCACCTGGAAAAGGGCGTTCAGGAGGCCATACTCGATTATGAAACCAAAGGAACTGTGGACGGTCTCAGTCTGGTGGAAATCCGCCTGCGGACCGGCCGGACCCATCAGATTCGGGCACAATTTTCCGGGCGGGGGATGCCGTTGGCCGGGGACCGGAAATATTGGTCGGAGCCGGACGAATTTCCCATGTGTCTCTGGTCCCATAGCGTGTCCTTTTTCCATCCGGTCACGGGAGCACCCATGACTGTAACCGCGCCGCCGCCGTCCCTGGACCCCTGGACCCGATTTCTGTAAAATTTAAAAAGTTAAAAGTTTTACTCGATTTTTTTCAAAAAATCGCGGAGTCCAGAGGCAGAGCCTCTGGTCGCCCGCCGCAGCGGGCGAAATTCCCGCTGGCCGCAGCGGGCGAAACACCCCAAGCGTCCCAAAGCGCCATCCGCAGATGGCGCAATCCCCGGCCAAGGGCCATGGTCCGCGCCGCCGCCCCTGCGGGGTGGACGGCGTGGACCATCAGCCAACGCCGTATCAGATGCCATCCCCTACGGTTTGGATGCTCGATGGTACACCCCGGCAGCGGAGAACAGGTTCCGCCCTACGGAGTGGAATGTATTGGCCGGACTGGTACTTTTTTCCGCATACCGACTGGCCGGGCAGGAATCGGTTTGGGTTAAAATTTACTACGTAAAACGGTTTGCGCTCCGTTTACTTTTGTGCAGTTCGTGAAGATTTCGTTCGATTTTTTTGTCCCCCATTGACCGCTTCCGGAGAAAGTGGTATAACTAGAAACTGTAGTAAAGACGTGAACAACACGACAGGCACACCGAATATTCAGGCGCCGCAGTGGAGAGGAGCATGAGGCCCGTGATTGGTGTTATATTAGGTATGGCCTTTGGCTTTTTACAGCTGTTTCTGCTGATCTATGCCGTAAGGTCCCTGTGCACCCAACGGCTGAAGATCTGGCCCTTTGCGGTGCAATTTTTTTGTCCATTTTTCGGTTTGGCTCTGTGCGCCTTGCTGCAAGCCTCCCAACTGCTGCCCTGCGCAGTCACTATGTCCACCATCTTGATCGTCGGCGCCGTGGTCTGCTTCGTGCGGTATCGGTTGAGAGAGACCAATCGAAAGAAGGATTGAGAACGTTGCAGGAAACCATTGTTACCTACGGCTTTCTGGCTTTGGGTCTCGTGCTGGCCCTGGTCGGATGGTTCTGGCGCCGCGCCGTACTGGCCGACTGGTTCCGAAGGAAAACGCAGCTGGAACAGAACGCTGCCGCCCTGGGCCGCATGAAGCGGAAAAAGCTTTGGGCCACGGTACTGACCATCGCCGGCGGCTGGCTGCTGCTGGAACGGATTTTGCAGTTGGTCTTCGGCTCCGTACCGTCGGAGGAATTCGAGGTCAGCATTTGGGCCACCCGGTACGATGTGGGCGGCTACTCCCTCAGTGAGACCGTCATCACCACCTGGGTCATTATGGCCGCCTTGCTGGTGCTGGCGCTGCTGGTGCGGATTCTCGTCATCCCCCGCATGACCGATCAGCCCAAGGGCATCCAGAATGTTCTGGAGATCTGCGTGGAAGCCGTCTGCAAATTCACCAAAACCAGTGTGGGAGATCTGGGCGACCATCTGCCCTCCTATCTCTTCGCCCTGGCCATCTATATGGTGTGCTCCGCCATGGTGGAACTGCTGGGCGTCCGCGCCCCCACCGCCGACATCACCTTGACCTTTGCCATGGCCATTATCACCTTTGTGATGATCAATTACTTCGGCCTCAAGAAAAAAGGTCTGGTGGGCCGGATCAAGTCCATGGCCAAGCCCACGCCGGTGGTGTTCCCCATCAAGATCGTCTCCGACCTGGCGGTGCCCGTGTCCCTGGCCTGCCGTCTCTTCGGCAATATGCTGGGCGGCATGATCGTTATGGAACTGCTGTACATGGCCCTGGGCAACGCCGCCATCGGCTTCCCCAGTGTTCTGGGCCTCTATTTTAACGTCTTCCATCCCCTGATTCAGACGTATATCTTCCTGACGCTGACGCTGACCTTCATCGGCGAAGCCGTCGAATAACCCCATTTACCCATTCAATGAAAACTATATAATTTTTGGAGGAATTTTATCATGGAAACCGGATTGATTGCTATCGCTGTTGCACTGGCTCTGCTGCCCTGCGCCCTGGCTGGCCTCGGCATGGGCATCGCCACCGGCAAGGCCGCCGACGCCACCGCCCGTCAGCCTGAGGCCTCCGGCAAGATCAGCTCCACCCTGCTGCTGGGCCTGGCCCTGACCGAGTCCTGCGCCATCTACGGCTTTGTCACCGCTCTGATCATCAAGTTCACCATGTGATCCGGCGGCATCGCCCGTCATTCTACAGCAAAGGAGAGGTAACATTTGGACATTCATCCCATTGATATTGCCATCCATCTGGTCAATATTCTGATTATTTACGGCCTGCTCCGCGTTTTGATCTGGAAGCCGGTAACGGCCTTTATGGCCGCCCGCGCTGAGCGGGTCCAAAAGGAAATGGCCGAGGCCCAGCGCCTGCAAGCCGAGGCCGAAAAGGTCAAGGCCGATTATGACGCCCGTCTGGTGGACGTCCAGGCCACCTGTGAGCAGATGATTGCCGACGGCCGCAAAAAGGCTCAGGCCGTGGGCCAGCAGGTCATTGACGAGGCCAAGACCGAAGCCGACCAGATTTTGGCCAAGGCCCGCAGCGAAGCCGCCCTTGAGAAGCAGCGCGCCATGGACGAGGTCAAGGGCGAACTGGCCGATCTGGCCGTGGATATGGCCGGCCGTGTCCTGCGCTTTGACGAGCAGGCCCGCCGCAACATCCTGGTGTCCGCTCCCAAGGAGGGCTCCCGCAAGGGCATCCTGAAGCTGGCCGCTCCCTGCGACGCCGAACAGCTGTCCGCCATCATCGACCGTCTGGAGCGGCTCCTGGGCTGTCATCTGGAGCTGACCACCGAGATCGACTCCTCCCTCATCGGCGGCTTTGCGGCCCTGGTGGACGGCAAGGTATACGACTTCAGCTATGTGACCCAGCTTTCGGCCATGCAGCAGAAGTTGGCGTAACGGGAGGGAACCATGCTCAATTTCGATACCAGCACATTAGGAACCTTCCTCAAGGAAAAGCTCCGGGACTATCAGCCGGAGATGATCAGCTACGACTACGGCACCGTGGAGTCCTGCGCCGACGGCATTGTCCGGGTGGCAGGTCTGGGCCGTGCCGAATACGGTGAGCTGCTGCAATTTGAAAACGATGTCTACGGCATCGCCCTGGACCTGGGACTCAACAGCGTGGGCGCCGCCCTGCTGACCCGCAACGAATCCGTCCGCCCCGGCTCCCCTGTCCAGGGCACCGGCCGCGTGGCCGATATCGGCGTGGGCAAGGAGCTGCTGGGCCGCATTGTGGACCCCATCGGCCGTCCCCTGGACGGCCAGCCCCTCCACACCCGGGAGTCCCGGGCTGTGGAGTCCCCGGCCCCGGCCATCATGGACCGCGCCCCCGTGGATACCCCCATGGAGACCGGCATTCTGGCCGTGGACAGCATGATCCCCATCGGCCGCGGCCAGCGTGAATTGATCATCGGTGACCGCCAGACCGGTAAAACCTCCATCGCCCTGTCAGCCATGGTCAACCAGAAGGATACGGGCGTCATCTGCGTCTACTGCGCCATCGGCCAGAAGGCCGCCAGTGTTGCCAATCTGGTAACCACCCTTTCCGAGAGCGGCACCCTGGAGCACTGTGTGGTCGTGGCGTCCACCGCTGCCGACAGCGCCGCCATGCAATATCTGGCCCCCTACGCTGCCTGCGCCGTGGCGGAATACTTTATGCATCAGGGCAAGGACGTTCTGGTGGTCTACGACGATCTCTCCAAACACGCCGTGGCCTACCGGACCATGTCCCTGCTGCTGCGCCGCCCCTCGGGCCGTGAAGCCTACCCCGGCGACGTGTTCTATCTGCACTCCCGTCTGCTGGAGCGGGCGGCCCATCTGAGCCCCGAGCTGGGCGGCGGCTCCATGACCGCCCTGCCCATCATCGAGACCATGGCCGGCGATATCTCCGCCTACATCCCCACCAACGTCATTTCCATCACCGACGGACAGATCTTCCTCGAGAGCGAACTGTTCCACTCCGGCGTCCGGCCCGCCGTCAACGTGGGTCTCAGCGTGTCCCGTGTGGGCCGCGCCGCCCAGCATTCGGCCATGAAAGCCGTGTCCGGCAGCCTCCGCCTGGAGGTGGCTCAATACCGGGATATGGCCGTGTTCGCCCAGTTCGGCGCCGACGTGGACGCCGCCACCAAGAAGCTTCTGGACCGCGGCGTCCGCATGACGGAGCTGCTGAAACAGCCCAAGGAGCGCATCCTCAAGCTGTCGGACCAGACGGCGCTGCTGCTGAGTCTCCGCTGCGACGGTCTGGAGAAAATTCCCGTGGCTAAAATGCAGTCCTTTGTCACGGCGCTGCTGCCCTGGCTCCATGAGGTCCACAGCGAATCCATGGACTCCATCGACCGCAGCAAAAAGCTGCCGGACGACGTCTCCCAAAGCCTGCGGCAGGCCATCGATGAATTTGCCGCCCGTTGGGAGGCGTAAGCCATGGCCAGTGTCAGCGAGATCCGGCACCACATCGGCGCCGTCGATCAGACGCGGAAGATCACCAGCGCCATGCAGATGGTCTCCTCGGCCAGAATGCAGAAATTCGCGGTCCATATTCCGTACAACAACCTGTATTTCAAGCGGCTCCAGGCCACCATGAAGGACATTCTGGAGTCGTCCCAATCCATTGAGCACCCCTATCTCCAGCGCCACCGGGGCCACCGCCACACCTATATTGTGGTGGCCGGTGATAAGGAGATGGCGGGCAGCTACAACCACAACATCCTCAACAAAGCCTATGAGGAGATCAAGGATGACCCCAGCGCCCTGGTGGTCACCGTCGGTATGATCGCCACCCAGTTTTTCCGCAAGCGTGGCATTGAGCCGGAATACGAGGTGCCGGGCGCGGCCCAGGACCCCTCCCTCTACAACGCCACCCAGCTGGCCCTGCCGGTCATGGAGTTCTTTGATCTGGACCAGACCGACGAGATTTACATCTTCTTCACGCTGTATTCCGACGGCGGCAACCCCCTCATCAAGCCCATGAAGTCCCGGCTGCTGCCCATCCGTCTGACGGACTTCCAGCATGTGGAGGCCCTGGACCATCTGGACGACGTGATCTACAACCCCTCTCCCCAGGAGGTATTTGACCAGCTGGTGCCGCAGTTCGTCATCTCGCGTATTTTCGACGCTCTGGTGCAGTCCTATGCGTCGGAGCACTACTCCCGCATGAACGCCATGCAGAGCGCCACCCGCAACGCCGACGAACTGCTGAAAAAGCTCCATCTGGAGCTGAACATGGCCCGCCAGACCCAAATCACCCAGGAGATCACCGAAATCAGCGGTGCAACCCTGGCCCTGGAGGGGGCCGATCAACCAAACAAGAAGGAGGCGAACCCCATGGAGCAGGAACTCCAGGAGGCAATCATTTCTCAAATTTCCGGTCCTGTTTTGACTGTGCTCTATCCCCTGGCCGACCAGTGGGAGCTCCACGACCTGCTGACCACCGAAAGCGGCGTCCATCTGGAGGTGGCCTCGCACACAGGCCCCGGCGAGTGCCGCTGCGTGGCCCTGGAATCCACCTACGGCCTCCACTGCGGCATGAAGGTCACCAATACCCACAAGTGCATTCAGGTGCCGGTGGGCGAGCAGACCTTGGGCCGCGTGGTGGATGTGCTGGGCAATCCCATCGATAACGGCCCCGCCCTGGAGGGCGAGCGCTGGGGCATCTACCGCCCCGCCCCCACCTTTGAGGAGCAGAGCAGCAAGATTGAGTTCTTCGAGACGGGCATCAAGGTCATCGACCTGCTGACCCCCTACGCCAAAGGCGGTAAAATCGGCCTGTTCGGCGGCGCCGGTGTCGGCAAGACCGTCCTTATCATGGAGCTGATCTACAACATTGCCAAGCAGCACGGCGGCTATTCCGTCTTCACCGGCGTCGGTGAGAGAAGCCGTGAGGGCAACGACCTGATTCACGACATGCGCGATTCCGGCGCCATCTCCAAGACGGCCCTGGCCTTTGGCCAGATGAACGAGCCGCCTGGATCCCGTATGCGCGTGGCCATGACCGGTCTGACCATGGCCGAGTATTTCCGTGACCAGATGAATCAGGACGTGCTGCTGTTCATCGACAACATTTTCCGTTATGTCCAGGCCGGCAACGAGGTTTCGGCCATGCTGGGCCGTATGCCCTCCGCCGTTGGCTACCAGCCCACCCTGGCCGAGGAATTGGGCCAGCTGGAGGAGCGCATCACCTCCACCAAGAACGGCTCCATCACGTCGGTACAAGCTATCTACGTCCCCGCCGACGACCTGACGGACCCGGCTCCCGCCACGATTTTCTCCCATCTGGACGCCACCACCGTTCTGTCCCGTCACATTGCGGAAATGGGCATCTATCCCGCCGTCAGCCCGTTGGAGTCCAACTCCCGGATTCTGGACCCGGCCATTGTGGGACAGGAGCATTACGAGGTGGCCCGCCGCGTGCAGGAGTGCTTGCAGCGGTACAACGAGCTGAAAGACATCATCGCCATTCTGGGCATGGACGAGCTGAGCGAGGAGGACCGGCGCATTGTCTACCGGGCCAGAAAGATTCAGCAGTTCCTTTCCCAGCCCATGAACGTGGCCGAGCAGTTCACCGGCAAGCCGGGCCGCTTTGTGCCGTTGAAGGACACCATCCGCAGCTTCAAGATGATTGTGGACGGTGAAGTGGACCATCTGCCCGAGTCGGCGTTCTCCATGGTGGGCGACATCGACGAGGCCATGGAAAAGGCGAAGGAGATGGAGCGCAATGGCGGATAACACCTTCTCTCTGGACATTCTGACGCCGGAGCGCCACTTCTATTCCGGCCCCGTGGAGGCGCTGACCTTCACCGCCGACGACGGCGAATGGACCGTTCTCAAGGGCCACGCGCCCATGATTGTGGTGCTGCGTCCCGGCACGGTGCAGATCAAGGCCGACGGCCAGTGGAAAAAGGCCATCAACTCCGAGGGTTACATGGAAGTCAGCCACAAGGGCGTGGTGCTGTTTGCCCAGACCTGCGACTGGCCCGAGGAGATCGACCGCATGGAGGAGGAGCGCGCCAGGAAACGCGCCCAGGAGGCGCTGCGTCAGAGCCACAGCCAGGCGGAATTCCGGGCCAACCAGATTATGCTGGCCCGCGCCATGGCCCGGCTGCGCAACAGCCGCAACCCGGTCAATCTGGACTGAATCCCCCTGTGCGGGCACGCTGCAAAGCACTTGCGGCGTGCCCGCATTCGCCGTGTGGCGGGTAATGCCACCCGGTACGGCGCTGGTTGATGGTCCACGCCGTCCACCCCACAGGGGCGGCGGCGCGGACCATGGCCGTAGGCCGGAGATTGCGCCATCTGCGGATGGCGCTTTGGAACGACTGGGGAGTTCGCCCGCTGCGGCGGGCGGGTATTTCACGCCTTGCGAGGCGCGACCAAAGGCTCTGCCTTTGGAAACCGCGATTTTTTGAAAAAAATTGAGTAAAACTTTTATTTTTGGGCCGTTGCGTATGCGTCAGCGGTCTTCTACTCTTGTACCGGGCGGTTCCGTGCCGTATACTATCCCGGGAGGTATCACAAACTATGACTTACATGTTTCAACTTCTGATTATCGCCGCCGTATCCTTTGTGGGCGAGCTGTTAAGCCTGATCGTCCCCCTGCCCATTCCCGGCAGCGTCTACGGCCTGCTGCTGTTGCTGTTGCTGCTGATCACCGGTGTGGTCAAACTCCATCACATTGAAAAGGCCGCGGATTTCTTCATCCAGATCATGCCCATGCTGTTTATCGCCCCTGCCGTCAGCGTGCTGCCCATCTTTGACAGCGTAGCCGACCGCCTGTTGGCCGTGGCTCTGGTCTGCGTCGTCAGCACCCTGGTGGTTATGATTATCACCGGCGTGGTGGCTCAGGCGTTGGTAACGCGGAAGGAGGGCCGGAAGCATGAATGAAATTCTCTGGGAATCGGCCTACTTCGGCATGGTGCTCAGCGTCTTTTATTTCTGGATCGGCACCTGGATCCGCCGCCGCTTCCCTTCGCCCCTGGTCAATCCCCTGCTGATTGCCACCATTCTGACCATTGCCACCATTGTGCTTCTGGACATTGACTACGACGCCTACACCAAGGGCGCGTCCCATCTGACGTGGCTGCTGACGCCGTCCACGGTCTGTCTGGCCGTACCCCTGTACCGGCAGCTGCAACTTCTGCGCCGCCACTGGCAGGCCATTATCATCAGCGTGGGCGCTGGATGCGTGGCCTGTGCCGTCACCATTGCCGTCATGTCCCGGCTGCTGCATCTGACGCCGGAGATTTACCACTCTTTGCAGCCCAAATCCGTCACCACGGCCATTGCCCTGGGCGTCGGTACCCAGCTGGGCGGCCTGGAGGGCATCATCTCCCTGGGCGTTATGATTACGGGCCTGTTCGGCGTGGTCATTGTGGATGTGGTGCTGAAACTGCTCAAGGTCACCCATCCCGTCGCCAAGGGTCTAGCCATCGGCAACAGCATTCACGCCATCGGTACGGCCCACGCCCTGGAGCTGGGCGAAATTGAAGGCGCCATGAGCGGTTTAACCATTGTGGTAGCCGGTATCATGACCGTCATCCTGGCCCCGCTGTTTTCCGGACTGGGTTAATGGAAACTTAATCCCCCAGGTACTTTTCTTTTAAGGATGGGAAGGGTACAATAGTAGAAACCCACCCCATTGGAAAGGAGCCCGTACCCATGGACCAAAACCGATTGAAAAAACTGATGAACGCAGCGTCCATGGCGCTGTTTGTCCTCTGCGTGGCCCTGGGAATCTGGCTGTGGCGCAAGGGCGTTTTCCAGTCCAAGGAAGCATTGCAGGACTTTCTCACCAACTACGGCGGCAGCGCCACCACGCTGTTTCTGGTGCTCCAGGCCGTACAGGTGGTCATTCCCATTCTGCCCGGCGGCGTCAGCTGTCTGGCGGGGGTTCTGATTTTCGGTCCCTGGCTGGGCTTTGTGCTAAACTATGTGGGCATCTCCCTGGGCTCCTTCGTGGCCTTTGCCATGGCCCGCAACTGGGGCAAACCGCTGCTGAATAAACTCTTTTCCAAAAAGCTCCACGAAAAATACGAGCGCTGGACCCATGAGAGCCGCCGGTTTGACCGGCTCTTTGCCCTGGCCATTTTCCTGCCGGGTCTGCCTGACGACTTTCTCTGCTTCCTGGCCGGTACCACCGGCATGAGCTGGAAAAAATTTGCCCTGATTACCGTCACCTGCCGCCCCCTGATGATCTTCGCCTATTCCCTGGGCGCCCTGGGATTCCGGGCCGTATTTCCCCTGTAAAAACGGATAATTTCCCGCCGCAATCTTGACTTGCGGCCCGTGTGGTTGTATACTTTACCGTGACAATTTCATGAGGCGGCGCGTTCGCGTTTCCGCGCCGTTTTCACCAGATTGTGTGCGGAAATTCGGGGAAGTAGGGTGAAAATCCCTCGCGGTCCCGCCACTGTGACAAAGGTCGCTCCTTTGCAGCCAGAACACCGACTCCGCGCCGGTTCGATCGATCCACGAGGTATGGATTGGCGCCCACATCGGTCCTGCGCGTAAACGGACGATTGCAAGCCCATTTCCTTCCTGGAAATGGGCTTTTTTCCGTTCTCCCGCGCAAAGAGAAAAGGAGTATCATCCCTATGAAACCCATGGAACGCCGATTGTTCGGCCTGACCCTGGTTCTGGCCGCGGCCTTCTGTCTGGCCGTCCCCGCCGGAGCCATGCACATCATGGAGGGCTATCTGCCCCTGAGCCACAGCGTGGTCTGGGGCGTGGTTTGCCTGCCCTTCGTGGTTCTGGGCATCGCCCGTATCCGCAAAATCGTGGAAACCCACCGCAAAACCCTGCTGCTGCTGGCTATGGCAGGCGCATACTGCTTCCTGCTGTCGGCCCTCAAGCTCCCCAGCGTGTCCGGCTCCTCCAGCCATCCCACCGGCACCGGCCTCGGCGCGATTCTGTTCGGGCCCGCTCCCATGGCGGTGCTGGGCCTGATTGTCCTGCTGTTCCAGGCGGTGCTGCTGGCCCACGGCGGCCTCACCACCCTGGGCGCCAACACCTTTTCCATGGCGATTGCCGGTCCCTTTGTCAGCTTCGGCGTCTATGCCCTGTGCCGCAAGCTCAACGTCAACCGTAAAATTGGTGTATTCCTGGCCGCCGCTCTGGGCGACCTGCTGACCTATGTGGTCACCAGCATCCAGCTGGCCCTGGCCCATCCCTCCCCCACCGGCGGCTTTGCCGCTTCCCTGACGGAATTCCTGGGTATCTTCGCCGTGACCCAGGTGCCTCTGGCCGTCGTGGAGGGCCTGCTGACTGTGGTTGTGGTCCTGGCGCTGGAAAACCTCGCCCGTCCCGAATTGAAGGAGCTGGGCTACCCGGGAGGTGCCGCCGCATGAAAAAGAACGGACTTACCATTGTTGTTTTGCTGCTGCTGTGCGCCGTTATCGTCTGTGTGCCCCTGCTGACCATCAAGGACTCCGAGTTCGGCGGCGCGGACGGTCAGGCGGAAGAAGCCATCACCGCCATTGACCCCGATTATGAGCCCTGGGCCTCCAGCATTCTGGAGCCCCCCGGCGGTGAGACCGAAAGTTTGCTCTTTGCCCTCCAGGCCGCCATTGGCGCCGGCGTCGTCTGCTTCGGCCTGGGCTATCTGGTAGCCCGGCGGAAGTACCGCAGCGCCGGGCAGACCGAGTAAGCCATGCTGCGGGCCCTTCTGGGCGCGGTCATCGTCTGGGGCCTGGCCATGGGACGTCTGTCCCCGGTTCTGGCCCTGACCGCCGCCGCAGTTGCCGCCGGTTTGCTCTGGCTGCCCCTGCGGCACGGTCACAGCCACGACGACTGGACCGCCATCGACTACTATGCCCTTCAATCCCGGCTCCACAGCGTACCGGCCGGATTGAAGGCCCTGACCGCCCTCGCCCTCATCGTTTTGACTCTGGCCGCCCGCTCCCCCCTGGTGAGCTTGCTGGTGTGGGTCCTGACGGCGGCGGTGACGGTGCTGGCTGGCAGAACCCCGGCCCGGACCTGGGCCCGCCTGTTTCTGACACCGCTGACCTTTGTACTGCTCAGCGGTCTGGCCCTGCTCTTCGACTTTGACGCCGTCCCTGGCGGCGTGGTCAGTCTCCCCTGCTTTGGGGTCTACCTCACCATTCCGGCCCAGGCCCAGACCTCCACCCTGGTGATTCTCACCGGCGCGGCGGCCTCCGTGTCCTGCCTGTATGCCCTGTGCCTGTCCACTCCCATGCCCCAGCTCATTGCCGCATTGGGACGGGTCCATGTGCCGGAGCTGCTCATTGAGCTGATGTATCTCATTTACCGCTACATCTTCGTGTTGTCCGGGACCCTGTCCCAGATGAAAATTGCCGCCGCGGCCCGGCTGGGCTACGGCACCTTCCGCCGCAGCTTTACCACCACGGCCTCCATTATGACGAGCCTGCTGGTGTCGTCCTTTCAGCGGGCGTCGGCGTCCTTTGACGCCATGCAGTCCCGCTGCTACGAGGGAAAGCTGCGGTTCCTGGAACAAAAATCACCGCTGCGGGCCGGTCACCTGGGCAGCGCCGCCGTTCTGGTGGCCCTGCCCCTGGCGGCGGCCCTGCTGGAAAGGCTGGGGCGCGGATGAATCCTCCAATCCTGCAACTGCAAAACGTGTCCTACACCTATCAGGGCGACACCCCCGCGCTGTACCACGCCGATTTCTCTGTGTACGGCGGCGAACGGGTGGCCCTGCTGGGCTCCAACGGCGCGGGCAAGTCCACGCTGCTGCTGCTGTGCAACGGCGTTCTCGCGCCGGAATCGGGTCAGGTGCTTTTAAACGGTCAGCCCGTGGTCCACAAGGGCCAATCCCTGCGGCAGCTGCGGCAAACCGTAGGTCTGGTGTTCCAGAACCCGGAGGAGCAGCTGTTGGGCGCGTCGGTCCGCAGTGAAATCTCCTTCGGCCCCATGAACCTGGGACTGCCCCAGGACCAGGTGGCACGGGCCGTGGAGGACGCCGCCGCCGCCATGAACGTCACCCGCTATCTGGACCAGCCGCCCCAATACCTGTCCGGCGGCGAGAAAAAACGGGTCACCATTGCCGACATTCTGGCCATGGAATCCCAGGTCATTCTCTTTGACGAGCCAACAGCCTCCCTGGACCCCGGCCATACGGATTTGCTGGAAGTCACCCTGGCCCAGCTCCATGAGCAGGGGTTGGCCCTGGTGGTGTCCACCCATGACGTGTCCTTTGCCTGGCGCTGGGCCACCCGTGCCGTGGTGGTCACCGGCGGGCAGATTCTCCGGGACGGCCCCATCGAGGAGATTTTCTCCGATGATGCATTGCTTTCCCAGGCGGGGCTCCATAAACCGGAGCTGTTCGCCGTGTCCCAGCTGCTCTTTCCCCAGCTGCCCCCGGCCCAGTACCCCCGCACCTTAGAAGACTTTACGAGGAGACTGCAACCATGAAAGAAGCCATTCTGGTGGTCAGCTTCGGCACCACCTTTGAAGATACCCGCGAAAAGAACATCACCGCCGTTTTGAACCGGGTGGCCGCCGCCCATCCGGACTGTCCCGTTTACGAAGCCTGGACCAGCTCCATGATTATGCGGGCGCTGGAAAAACGCGGCCAGCATGTGGACAATGTGCCGGAGGCGCTGGCGAAGATGCATGCCGACGGCATCACCGACATCAAAGTGCTGCCCACCCATCTGCTCTACGGCGACGAATACGACAAGATGCGGGCGTTTCTGGACGCTGACGCCGAAAAATTCTCCTCCATCACCGTGGCCGCGCCGCTGCTGGCCGGAGACGATGACCTGCGGACTGTCCTCTCTGCCGTGGCCGAGGGTGTGGAGACGGCGGAGGATGAGGCGTTGGTCCTTATGGGCCACGGTACGCCCCATTTCTGCAACACCGTTTATGCGGCCATGGACTACCACGCCAAGGCCACGGGCTTGAAGCATGTGTTCGTCGGCACCGTGGAAGCCTTCCCCGATTTGGAAGCCCTGATGGACGCCGTCCGTGCCGCCGGCTACCGCCGGGTGGTGCTGACGCCCCTGATGCTGGTGGCCGGTGACCATGCCAACAACGACATGGCCTCCGACGAGCCGGACAGCTGGAAAACCCAGTTCACGGAAGCGGGTCTGCCCGCCCGGGCCGTCATCCGCGGTTTGGGCGAATACGGGAAGGTTCTGAACCTGTATCAATCCCATCTGGACGCTATTTTGTAATCGAAAGGAGCGCGGCCCATGGCCTTTGAACTGTATCGTACCCAGGACGGCAAGCGGCTGCGCTGCGGCTACACTACCGGCACCTGTGCCGCCCTGGCGGCCAAGGCGGCGGCCCGTGCCTTGCTGACGGGGACCGTCCCCGCTGAGGAAACGGTGGTCACGCCCAAAGGCCCCGCCGTTACGGTGTCCATCCGGGCGCTGCCGCCGGAAAACGGCCAAATCGCCTGCGCCGTCCAGAAGGACGGCGGCGACGATGTGGACGCCACCAGCGGGGCGTGGATTGGCGCCGCCGTGGAAAAACGCCCGGAGGGCGTCGCCATCGACGGCGGCCGGGGCGTGGGCCGGGTCACCAAACCGGGCCTGGACCAGCCGGTGGGCAATGCCGCCATCAACTCCACGCCCCGGCGCATGATTGCCGAGGCCGTCGCCGAGGTGGCCGCCGACTGCGGTTACACCGGCGGCTTTGCTGTGACCATCTTCGTCCCCGACGGGGAGGAGCTGGCCAAAAAAACCTTCAATCCCATGCTGGGCATCACCGGCGGCATCTCCATTCTGGGGACCGGCGGCATCGTGGAGCCCAGAAGTCTCAAGGCCCTGCTGGATTCCCTGGCCGTGGAAGTCCGGGTCCATGGGGCATCGGGGGTCAGGGATTTGATTATGACCCCCGGCAACTACGGCGAACACTTCCTCCAGAAATTCCCCGGCCTTGCGTCTATGCCCCAGGTCAAATGCGCCAACTTCATCGGTGACACGCTGGATTTGTGCGGCGACAACGGCATTGAAACGGTGCTGCTGGTGGGCCATCTGGGTAAGATGGTCAAGATCTCCGGCGGCATTATGGACACCCATTCCCGGGTGGCCGACTGCCGGACGGAATTATTCGCCGCCCACGCCGCCCTCCACGGGGCAACCCAGGACCAAGTCCGGCGCATTCTGGACGCTGCCACCTCTGACGCCTGCATTGAAATTCTCGATGAAGCGGGACTGCGGAAGCCGGTTTTGGATTCCATCACCGACGCGGCCCAGTCCCATCTGACCCGCCGGGCCGCCGGACGGCTCCAGGTGGGTCTAGTCACGTACAGCAATGTCTACGGTCTTCTGACCGTTTCCCATACCGCCAAAGAAATTCTAACCGATTGGGGGCAATCACTATGAGCACAACCTATGGAACCCTGTACGGCGTCAGCGTCGGCCCCGGTGACCCGGAGCTGCTGACATTGAAAGCCGTTCGCATCATCAAAGCCTGTCCCGTCATCGCCACACCCAAGACCACCGGCGAAAAGACCCTGGCCCTGGACATTGCCGCCGGAGCTGTGGACCTGAACGGTAAGGAAATTCTCCCCCTGGACTTCCCCATGACCCGGGACCATGCCGCCCTCCGGGCCGGACACCGGGCCGCCGCCGACGCCGTGGCCGCCCACCTGAAAGCGGGCCGGGACGTGGCCCTTTTGAACCTGGGCGACGTGTCGGTATATTCCACCTTTGCCTATGTGAAGAACCTGCTGGAAGAAGACGGGTTTCCTGTGGTCATGATTCCCGGCGTCACCAGTTTTTGCGCCGTGGCCGCCACGTTGGGCCAGAGCTTGACCACCATGCATCAGCCGGTCCACATCTTCCCCGCTTCCAGCGGTCCCACCGATGAAGCGCTAAAGCTCAAGGGTACCAAGGTGCTGATGAAGACGGGCCGCTCCATGCCGGAGGTCCGGGCCGCCATCGAAGCCGCCGGTCTCAAGGAGAAAACCGGTCTGGTCCAGAACTGCGGTCTGCCCAATGAGCAGGTCTGCCACAATCTGGACGACGCCAGCGACGATATCAGCTATTTCACCACCATCATTGTGAAGGAGTAACGGAACATGATCCACTTTGTAGGAGCCGGCAGCGGCGCTGCCGATCTCATTACGGTCCGGGGCGCCAAGCTCCTGGAGCAGGCCGACGTTATTGTGTACGCCGGTTCCCTTGTCAATCCCCAGCTGTTGGATTACGCCAAGGAGGGCTGTGCCATCTATGACAGCGCCAAAATGACGCTGGAAGAGGTGCTGGAGGTCATGATTCCCGCCCATCAGGCCGGTAAAGCCGTGGTGCGGCTCCACACCGGCGACCCCTGCCTCTACGGGGCTATCCGGGAGCAGATGGACGAACTGGACAAGGCGGGCATTGACTATGCCGTGACTCCCGGCGTGTCCAGCTTTTGCGGCGCGGCTTCCGCCCTCAAGGCCGAATACACCCTGCCCGATGTGAGCCAGACCGTTATTATCACCCGCATGGCGGGCCGGACGCCGGTCCCCGAGCGGGAAGCATTGCACAAGCTGGCCAGCCATGGCAGCACCATGGTGCTGTTCTTGTCCACAGGCTTGATTCCCAAGCTGGTGGAGGAGCTGCTGGCCGGTGGCGTCTACACCGCCGACACCCCCGCCGCCATTGTCTACAAGGCCACCTGGCCCGATGAAAAGGTGTTCCGGTGCACCATCGGCACGCTGGAGCAGACGGCCAAAGAAAACAGCATCACCAAGACGGCCCTCATCACCGTGGGCGGCTTCCTGGGCAATGAATATGAGCGGTCCAAACTGTACGACCCCACCTTTACCACCGAGTTCCGGGAGGCCAGCAAGTAATGGACATTGCGGCCATCGCCTTTACCCAGGCGGGTCTGGCGTTGGGACGGCGATTGCAGCGGCTTCTGGAGGGGGACACCGTCTCCCTGGCCGCCGCCACCGGTGAGCAGAAGGTCAGCTTCCGCCACTGGACCGAGGAGCACTTCCCTGTCCGGGACGCCCTCATCTACATCGGCGCCACCGGCATTGCCGTCCGGGCCGTGGCCCCCTTCTTAAAAAGCAAGACGTGTGACCCGGCGGTGCTGGTGCTGGACGACCGGGGCCGGTTCTGCATTCCTCTGGTGTCCGGCCATCTGGGCGGGGCCAACGCCCTGGCCCGGCGGGTGGCGGAGCTTATCGACGCCATCCCCGTGATTACCACCGCCACCGATAACCACGGCGTCTTTGCCATTGACATCTGGGCCAAGGCCCAGGGCTTTACACTGGAAAATCCCCAGGGCATCAAAACCGTGTCCTCTCAGCTGTTGGAGGGGAAACCGGTGCGCATCCGCTGCGATTTTCCCACGGCGGGCCGCATCCCCGAAGGGCTGGTGCTGGTCCACGAGAAACCCTATGACGCCGCCATCACCATTAAGCCCAAGACCAACCAGAGCACCCTGTTTCTCATTCCCCCGGTGGCCTGCGTCGGCGTGGGCTGCCGGAAAAATATCGCCCTGGAGGCCTTAGAGGAAGCGTATCATATGCTGCTGCGCAAAGGGGGCATCGACCCCGCCGCCGTCTGCGGTCTCTACTCCATCGACCTTAAGGCGGAGGAACCGGCGCTGCTGGCATTGGCTGAAAAATTGGGAGTGCCCCTCATCACCTATTCCGCCGCCCAGCTCAACGCCGTCAAGGGCAACTTTTCCGCCTCGGCCTTTGTGCAAAAGACCACCGGCACCGACAACGTCTGTGAACGCAGCGCCGTTTTGGGCAGCGGCGGCGGCCGACTGATTTTGAAGAAAAACGCCGGGAACGGCGTCACCATGGCCATGGCCCTCAAGGACCTGACCATACAATGGGAGGAAAATCCATGAAAAAACTGTTTGTAGTGGGCCTCGGTCCCGGCAGTGCCGACACCATGACGGCCCAGGCCCGGGCGGCCCTCGAGGAGTCCGACGTCCTCTGCGGCTACACCGTCTATACGGATTTGGTGGCCCCCCTGTACCCTGACAAACCTGTTCTCACCACCCCCATGCGCAAGGAAATCGACCGGTGCCGCATGGCGTTGGAGCGGGCCGCCGGCGGTGAGACCGTGGCCATGGTCTGCTCCGGCGACGCCGGTGTATACGGCATGGCCTGCCTGATTTATCAGCTGGCGGCGGAGTATCCCCCCGTGGACATCGTCATTGTCCCCGGCGTCACCGCCGCCCTGTCCGGCGCGGCCGTCCTGGGCGCGCCCCTGTCCCATGACTTCTGTGTCATCTCCCTCAGCGACCTGCTGACCCCCTGGGAACTGATTGAAAAGCGGCTGAAAGCCGCCGCCGAGGCCGACTTCTGTGTAGCCCTCTACAACCCCGCCAGCCACAAGCGGGCCGACTATCTCCAGAAAGCCTGTGATATTCTGCTGACGGCCAAGAAGCCGGAAACCGTCTGCGGCTGGGTCCGCAACATCGGCCGCGAGGGCCAGGAGTCCAAGCTGATGACCCTGGCCGAGCTGCGCAATGAGCAGCTGGATATGTTCTGCACCGTCTTTATCGGCAATGAGAAGACCCAGAACCTCGGCGGCAAGATGGTGACGCCCCGCGGCTACGAGGCCAAGCTGTGAAGCGGCTGCTGCTCTTCGGCGGCACCACGGAGGGCCGGGAGCTGGCCCTGGCCGCCGTAAACCTGGGCTGGCAGGTGACGCTCTGCGTGGCCACAGACTACGGCGCGGAGTGTGTGCCGGAAGCCGATGGAATCGCCATCCACGCCGGGCGGCTGGACGAAACCGCCATGGAAGCGCTGATGCGCGGTGGCTTTACCGTGGCCGTAGATGCCACCCATCCGTATGCCGTGGCCGTCAGCGCCAATATCCGGGCGGCGGCGGAAAAAACCGGTCTGACCCTCTGGCGGCTCCTGCGGGCCGAAAGCGAGCATCCGGACTGCCGGTACGCCGACTCCGTGGCCGAAGCCTGCACGATGGTTCCTGAAGGCAACATTCTGGCCGCCACCGGCAGCAAGGAGATTGCCGCCTATACGGTGATTCCCGACTATCAGAGCCGGGTTTACGCCCGTGTGCTGCCTTTGGAATCGTCCCTCAACGACTGCCATAAGGCCGGTCTCGACGACGACCACATTTTGGCGGGCAAGGGGCCGTTTTCTCTGGAAACCAACATGGCGGCCATGGAGCGGTACCACATCCGTTCCATGATTACCAAGGACGGCGGCGCGGCCGGCGGCTTTCCGGAAAAGCTGGAAGCCGCCCAGCGCTGCGGCGTTGCCGTCATTCTGGTACGCCGTCCCAAAGAGGACGGCTTCACCATGGAAGAGATTCTCAAGCGATTGGAGGCACGTGCATGAAGACCGTTACCATCGTGGGCATGGGCATGGGCAACGTGGATACGTTGACCGTGGGGGCCTGGAACGCCCTGCAAAGCGCCAAACGCATCATTGGCGCCAAGCGGCTGCTGGACTCCCTGCCCGACGGCTGCGGCGGTGAAAGAATCGCCGCCATCTATCCCAAGGACATCGCCGCCGCCCTGACGGCGTTTCCCGCCTGCGTCATCATGAGCGGCGACACGGGCTTTTACAGCGGCACCAAAAAGCTGCTGCCCCTGCTGGACGGCTGTGACGTGACGGTGCTGCCCGGCATCACGACGGTGCAGTATTTGGCGGCCAAGCTGGGCCGCCCCTGGCAGGACGTGAAGCTGGTCAGCGCCCACGGTCTCGACTGTGACGCCGTGGCCCATGTGCTGGAGGGCAGAGAAACCTTTTTCCTCACCGGCGGCACCGTCACGGCACGGGATATCGCCTTGCAGCTGACGGTGGCGGGATTGGGCGGCGTGACGCTCCATGTGGGCCAACGGCTGTCCTATCCCGATGAAACCACTGTCACCGGCACGGCGGAGGAGCTGTCCCAGCGGGACTTCCACACCCTCAGCGCCGTGTGGGTGGACGCCGTGCCCAAATCGTATCCGATTTTAGGCGGCGGCATCCCCGACGACCGGTTTTTGCGGGGCGAAGTGCCCATGACCAAGCGGGAGGTCCGCGCCGCCATTGCCGGTCTGCTGGATGTGCAGCCCGGCGAGGTGGTCTGGGACGTGGGAGCCGGTACCGGCTCCGTCAGCATGGAGCTGGCATTGCTCCATCCGTCGGTTCAGGTCTACGCCATCGAGCGCAACGACGAGGCCTGCGGCCTGATTGCACAAAACCGGGAAAAATTCGGCGTCTATAATCTGCGGCTGATTCCCGGTACGGCTCCCGAGGCTCTGATTGACCTGCCCACCGCCGACGCGGCCTTTCTCGGCGGGTCCGGCGGCTCCCTGGCGGCTACGCTCCAACTGCTGCTGGATAACAACCCCAACGTCCGGGTCTGCGTCAGCGCCATTGCCGCCGAAACCCTTGCCAAGGCCATTTCCCTTTTGGGGGATAACCGTTGGGAAAACTTTGAGATTTCCCAAATTTCCGTGGCCCGGAGCCGTAAGGCCGGACCGTACCATCTGATGACCGGTCAGAATCCCATCTGGCTGATTTCGGCAAGGGGGCGGGGCTGATGGAGCGTACGCTGCCCCGTATCCTGCTGGCGGCCCCCAAAAGCGGCGCGGGCAAAACCACCGTGGTTTGCGGCCTGCTGCAAGCATTGGTCAACCGTGGGGTGCACCCCGCCGCCTGTAAATGCGGTCCCGACTACATCGACCCCCTGTTCCACAGCGAGGTCATTGGGGCCAAAGGCTGCAATCTGGATTTGTTCTTTACGGCGGAAGACACGGCCCGCCATCTGCTGGCCCAGTCCGCCGACGGCTGCGAGATTGCCGTTCTGGAGGGCGTCATGGGCTATTATGACGGTCTCGGCGGCGTCACCGACCGGGCCTCGGCCTATCATGTGGCTACCGCCACGGAAACGCCGGTCATTCTGGTGCTGGACGCCCGAGGAACCTCCCTGTCCCTCTGTGCTCAGATTAAGGGCTTTCTGGAGTTCCGCAAGCCCAGCAGCATCCAGGCGGTGCTGCTGAACCGCTGCTCAGCCATGCAGTTTCCCATGCTCCAAAAAGCCATTGCCGCTGAGTGCGGGATTCCCGTTCTGGGCTACCTGCCCGCCCTGCCCCAGTGCGCATTGGAAAGCCGCCATCTGGGATTGGTAACAGCCCAGGAGGTAGCGGATTTGCAGGAAAAGCTGCGGATTCTGGCAGAAACTCTGACGGAAACCGTGGATTTGGAAGCCCTTTTAAATTTGGCCCGCTCCGCCCCGCCTCTCCATTGGGAGGAAGCGGAAACGACACCGGAACGGACCGACGGCCCGGTGCTGGCCGTTGCCAAGGACAAGGCGTTTTGTTTCTACTATCGGGAGAATTTCCGACTTTTACAGGCCCTTGGCGCGAAGATTGTGGAATTTTCCCCTTTGACTGATACGGAGCTGCCCCCCTGCGACGGCCTGTACCTGGGCGGCGGTTATCCGGAGCTGTACACGAAACAGCTTTCCGAAAACCGCTCCATGCGGGAGAGCATTGCCGAAGCCATTCGGGCGGGTCTGCCCACCTTTGCCGAGTGCGGCGGCTTCCTCTATCTTCATGAGGAAATGACCAGTGAGGACGGCACGTTTCCCATGGTGGGCGTTCTTCCCGGCGGATGCCGCAACACTGGAAAACTGCGCCGCTTCGGCTATGTGACACTGACGGCCAAACAAGACAATCTGCTCTGCGGTGCGGGAGAATCCATCCGCGCCCATGAGTTCCACTATTTTGAATCCGACAGCAACGGGGCGGAGTTCCACGCCGAAAAGCCCGTCACGGGCCGGGGCTGGGAGTGCATCCACGCCACCAATACGCTGTTTGCCGGATTCCCCCACCTTTACTTCCCGGCCAACCCGGAATTTGCGCGGCGGTTTGTGCGCCGCATGAGAGGAGTGCAGAAACATGACTTTGAACGAAGCCCTTGCAGCCATCCAGCCCATTGACGCCGCCATGCGGCAAAAAGCGCTGGAAAAATGGAATGCCGTGGCGAAACCCCTGGGGAGTCTGGGGCTTTTGGAGGATGCCGTCATGGACCTGTGTGCCATCCAGGGCACCCTGACGCCGGACATTGCGAAACGGGCCGTGGTCATGTTCTGCGCCGACAACGGCGTGGTGGCCCAGGGCATCACCCAGTGCGGCAGCGAAGTCACGGCCATTGTGGCGGGCAATGTCTGCAAGGGTGACACCAGCGTTTGCAACATGTCCAAAATCGCCCATGCCGACGTGTTCCCCGTGGATATGGGCATGATTACCGCCGTGGACCATCCCCGGATGCGGAACTGCCGCATTGCCGCCGGTACCAGGGACTTTTCTCAGGAATGGGCCATGACGCGGGAGCAGGCCATTGCCGGTCTGGAAACGGGCATTGCCCTGGCCGGGGAATTGAAAGCCCAGGGCTATGGTTTGCTGGCTACCGGTGAAATGGGCATCGGCAACACCACCACCTCCAGCGCCGTAGCCAGTGTCCTGCTGGAGCGGCCCCCGGTGGAGATGACCGGCCCCGGCGCGGGCTTGTCGAAAGCCGGTGTGCTCCACAAAATTGAGGTCATCCAAAACGCCATTGCCCTCCACCAGCCCGACAAGAACGACCCCATTGATGTTTTGGCAAAAGTGGGCGGCTTTGATATTGCCGGTATGGCGGGCCTGTGCATCGGCGCAGCGGTCCACCATATCCCCTGTGTCCTGGACGGCTTTATCTCCGCCGTTTCAGCCCTGATTGCCGTACGGCTCTGCCCCGCCGTGGGCGGCTATCTCATTGCCAGCCACGTCAGCGCCGAACCGGCGGGCCATCTGATGCTGGAAGCCCTGGAGAAACAGCCCATGATCACCGCCGGTATGCGGCTGGGCGAGGGCACCGGCGCCGTGGCCGCCATGCCCCTGCTGGACATGGGTCTGGCTGTGTTCAATGAGATGACCACCTTCGAGGCCACCAACATCGAGGCGTATCAACCCCTGTCGTAAATAGCGGTATGGCCCCTGCCGTCCGCCCCCTAGGGCGGCGGCAGATACCATGGCCTGCGGCCGGGGGATTGCGCCATCTGCGGATGGCGCTTTGGGACGACAGGGGATTTCGCGCCGTGCGCGGCGCGGGTGTTTCGTCCGCTGCGGCGGGCGGGTATTTCGCGCCTTGCGAGGCGCGACCGGGGGCGCTGCCCCCTGGACCCCTGCAATTTTTTGAAAAAAATTGAGTAAAACTTTTAAATTTTGGGTTCTAAGCAACGATTTGGGCCGTATCACATGGTTATTCCATTTCTCCGGATGGGAGGTTCCTCATGACGTATCTTGTCATCGGCGGCAGCGCCAGCGGCAAAAGCACCTTTGCCGAATCCATCGTCTCCCGGCTGCCCGGGCCGCGATACTACATCGCCACCATGGAGCCGTGGGACGCCGAATGCCGCGCCCGCATTGAAAAGCACCGCCGCCAGCGGGCACATCTGGGCTTTGAGACTGTAGAGCACTACGGCGACCTCCAATCCCTCACCCTGCCTGAGCGGGGTACGGTGCTGCTGGAGTGCATGGGCAATCTGACGGCCAACGTGCTGTTTGGCTCCCAGAAGGTGGACGACCCCCTTCCTGCCGTCCGGCGGGGGCTGGAATCCCTCATCGGTCAGTGTGACCATCTGGTGGTGGTCACCAACGACGTTTTTTCCGATGGCCGCACCTACGACGATTCCACCACGGCCTATCTCAACCTGCTGGCCGCCCTGAACCGCCATATGGCGGCCCGCTTCGACCACGTCTTTGAGGTGGTCTGCGGTATCCCCCTCTGCCGGAAAGGAGAACTCCCGTGATTGTCTTACAAACCATTGCCGTGGCCCTGTCCATGTACTCGGCCCTGCCCATGCCTCAGTTTGCCTGGGACCAGCGCAATATGCGCTGCGCCATGGCGGCGTTTCCCCTGGTGGGCGTCTTCTGCGGCGCCGCCGTCTGGCTTTGGGCGTGGCTCTGCGGCGTTCTGGAGTTCGGCCCGGTCCTCACCGGCGCGGGCATTGCGCTGGCCCCTGTGGTCATCACCGGCGGCATCCATCTGGACGGCTTCTGTGACACCGTGGACGCCCTGGCCAGCCACCAGGACCGGGAGCGGAAGCTGGAAATTCTCAAGGATTCCCACTGTGGAGCCTTCGCCGTCATCGCCACGGCCTCCTATCTGGTGTTTCTCGCGGCCCTCTGCTCGGAGCTGCCCACGGACAACCGTATTTTGCTGTCCCTGGGTCTGTGCTTTGTCCTCAGCCGCGCCCTCAGCGGTACGGCCATCACCACGTTCCCCTGTGCCAAAAACTCCGGTCTGGCCCGGACGTTCTCCGATATGGCAGCCAAAAAGCTCTCCCGGACCCTGCTGATTCTGGTGGCTGTGGCCGCCTCCGCCGGTTTGATTGTTTTGGGCAGCGTTTGGGCCGTTGTGGCCGCTTTGGTCATGTTCGGCATCTATTACGTGCTGTCCATGAAGATTTTCGGCGGCATCACCGGCGATTTGGCCGGATGGTTCCTCCAGTGGGCGGAACTGCTGATGATTTTCGCTTTGGTGGTCACGCGGGAAAGTGAGGTCCTTTTATGATTCTGGTCATTGGCGGCTACGCCGCCGGAAAACGGCAATATGTCCGGGACGCCCTGGGCTATTCCGACGCACAGATGAGCAATCAAATTGCTGACGCCCTGCCGGTGTTCTATGGGTTGGAATCTCAGCCGGACACGCCCCTGGAGCAGCTTTTGCAAAAAGAAGTGGTGATTTGCGACGAAATCGGCGGCGGACTGGTGCCCATGGACAAGGACGAGCGGCAGCGCCGGGAACGGGTGGGCCGTCTCTGTGTGGCCCTGGCCAGAGAAGCGACCCAGGTTATTCGGGTGGTCTGCGGCATCGGCCAAGTCATCAAGGGGTGAGGATATGGAAATTCTTCTGATCCGTCACGGAGCCACCGCCGGAAACCGGCTCCACCGCCACATCGGCGTCACCGACGAGCCCTTATGTCCCGAGGGCCGGGCGGCCCTGTCGGTGCTGGATGACACCGTGGATACGGTATATGTGACGCCCCTCCAGCGAACCCAACAGACAGCTGCAATTCTTTTTCCACAGGCTGTGCAGCAGATTGTGGAAGGACTGCGGGAACTGGATTTCGGCGCCTTTGAAAACAAAAACTATCAGGAGCTTGCCCACGATCCGTCCTATCGGCAATGGGTAGACGGCTGGTGTGAAGGCCCCTGTCCCGGCGGCGAGAGCCGGAAGCAGTTCTGCGACCGGGTCTGTCGTGCCTTTTCGGAGCTGGTAGACCGGGCGCTGGAAGCCCAACAGCCCCGTCTGGTCATCGTGGCCCATGGCGGCACCATTATGGCCGTAGGCGAAGCCTTCGCCGTACCGAAAAAAGGCTATTTTGACTGGAAGGTTCCCAACGGCGGTGTATGCCGCTTTACCACCGACGCGGCCCACTGGGCCCGCCGGGAAATTCTCACCATCACGGAGGCGTCATTGTGACACTGTTGTATGTGATTCTCGGCGGTCTCGTTCTGGACCTGCTGCTGGGGGACCCCCACTGGATGCCCCATCCAGTGATCTATATCGGTAAACTTATTTCTGCCCTGGAAAAGGGGCTGCGCAAGCGGTTCCCCGCCACACCCAAGGGGGAGCGGGCAGCCGGTATTGTCCTGGCCGTTCTGGTGTTGGTGGTCACCGGCGGCGTGTCCTGGGGCCTTTTGTATCTGCTGTACTGCATTCACCCGGTGTTGTCTCTGATTCTGAGCCTGTTCTGGTGCTATCAGATTCCCGCGGCCCGGTGCCTGTGGATTGAAGCCGTCAAAGTCCGCAAGGCATTGGAGACCGGCTCCATCGAGGAGGCCCGGACGGCAGTAGGCTGGCTGGTAGGCCGGGACACGGAGAATCTGAGCGCCGAGGGCGTCACCAAGGCCGCTGTGGAGACCGTGGCGGAAAACACCACCGACGGTCTGGTGGCTCCTCTTTTCTATCTGATGATCGGCGGGCCGGTGCTGGGGCTGCTCTATAAGGCCACCAACACCATGGACTCCATGATTGGTTACCGCAATGACCGGTACCGCTACTTCGGCACCGCCGGTGCCCGGCTGGACGATGTTTTGAACTTCCTCCCCGCCCGGCTGACGGCCCTGCTGATGGTTCCCGCCGCCGCCCTCTGCGGTCTCAGCGGTAAAAACGCCTTCCGCATCTGGAAGCGGGACCGGCGCAAGCACAAAAGTCCCAACTCAGCCCAGACGGAATCGGCCTGTGCCGGTGCGTTGGGTGTGGAGCTGGCAGGTGACGCCGTCTACTTTGGGGAACTCCACCACAAGCCCACCATTGGCGACAAAACCCGTCCCATTGAGCCGAAGGATATCGACCGGACCTGCCGCCTGATGGTGGTAACCTATCTGTTGGCGGCGGTGCTGTTTGCCGCCGTCCGCGTGGCAATTCTGACCTTAATCTGAAAGCGGGTGTTTCCCTTTGCTGACCCACGGCGGCGACATCGCCGGATATTTTGACCAATACGGCTGTGAGCCTCTGGACTTCTCGGCCAACGTCAGCCCCCTGGGGCTGCCGGAGGGGGTACGGCGGGCCGTCATTGACAGCCTTTCCACGGCGGACCAGTACCCCGACCCCCTGTGCCGCCGTCTGCGGGCGGCCATTGGGGCCTTTGAGGGCGTAGACCCGGCCCGGATTCTCTGCGGCAACGGCGCGGCGGATTTGATTTTCCGTCTGGTGCTGGCGGTGAAGCCCAAAACGGCCCTGGTGCCCGCGCCCACCTTTGCCGAATATGAAACCGCACTGGAAAGCTGCGGCTGTGCCGTCACCCACGCGGTTTTGAAACGGGAGGACGACTTCCGGGTAACGGAGGAATTTTTATCCCATCTGGACCCGGCTCCGGATTTGGTGTTCCTCTGCCAGCCCAACAACCCCACAGGCCAGCCGGTGGACCGGGCGTTGCTGGAAGCGGTATTGCAGCGGTGCGAATCTGCCGGCAGCATTTTGGTGCTGGACGAGTGCTTTGTCTCCCTGCTGGACGACGGCCCATCCTACACCATGAAAGGCCGCCTGGACAGTCCCAATCTGTTCCTGTTGAAAGCCTTTACCAAGACCTATGCCATGGCGGGGCTGCGGCTGGGCTACTGTCTCTGCTCCAATGAAACGCTGCTGGCAGAGATGGCCCGCTGCGGCCAGCCCTGGAGCGTCTCCACCGTAGCCCAGGCGGCGGGCATTGCCGCGTTGCAGGAGACGGCCTATGTGGAGCGGCTCCACCGGCTCATTGCCGCCGAACGGCCCCAGCTGGCGGCGGGCTTGCGGGATTGCGGCTGTACCGTATTGGGCAGCCGAGCCAACTTTGTCTTCTTTTCCGCCCGGCCCGGCCTGGACGCGGCCCTGCGGCAAAAAGGGATTTTAATTCGTTCCTGCGCCAACTATCACGGGCTGGACGAGACCTATTACCGCGTCGCCGTCCGGACGGCTCCGGACAATGAAAAATTGCTGGCCGCAGTCAGCCAGTGTATGGAGGAATGACCATGGCAAAGTCCATTATGATTCAGGGCACCATGTCCAACGCCGGAAAAAGCCTGCTGGCCGGCGGCCTGTGCCGCTTGTTCCACCAGGACGGCCACAAGGTGGCCCCGTTCAAAAGCCAGAACATGGCCCTCAACAGCTTTATCACCGACGCGGGCTTTGAAATGGGCCGGGCCCAGGTCATGCAGGCCGAAGCCGCCGGGATTGCCCCCGATGTGCGGATGAATCCCATCCTCTTGAAGCCCACCGGCGACATGGGCAGTCAGGTCATTGTCAACGGTGAGGTCCTGGGCAACATGAAAGCCGCCGAGTATTATGCCTACAAACACAACCTCCGCCCCGCCGTCCGGCAGGCATATGATGCCCTGGCGTCGGAATACGATATTATCGTCATTGAGGGCGCGGGCAGTCCCGCGGAAATCAACCTCAAGGAGGATGATTTTGTCAACATGGGCATGGCCCGGATGGTGGGCGCGCCGGTGCTGCTGGCCGGTGACATCGACCGGGGCGGCGTCTTTGCCAGTCTCTACGGCACCGTCGCCCTGCTGGAGCCGGAGGAGCAGGCCCATATCAAGGGTCTGATTATCAACAAATTCCGGGGCGATGTGGAGATTCTGCGGCCCGGTCTCAAGATGCTGGAGGATTTGGTCCACAAGCCGGTGTTGGGCGTGGTGCCCATGCTGCAAGTGGACATTGACGAGGAGGACTCTCTCTCCTCCAAGCTGGACCGCACCGCCGCCGTCAAGGCCCTCGATTTGGCCGTTATCCGGCTGCCCCGCCTGTCCAACTTCACGGACTTTGACGCCCTGGAGCGGTTCGACTGCGCCGGTGTCCGCTACGTCCACAACGCCGCCGAGCTGGGCAATCCGGACCTTATCCTCCTGCCCGGCACGAAAAACACCATGGACGATCTTTTGTGGATGCGTCAGAACGGTCTGGAAGGGGCCATCTGCAAGCTCCACCGGTCCGGCACCCCCATCTTCGCCATCTGCGGCGGCTATCAAATGCTGGGTAAGGAGCTGCGGGACCCCTTGGGTGTGGAGCACGGCGGCACCCTCCGGGGCATGGGCCTGCTGGACAGCGTGACGGAATTCCGGCCCGAAAAGACCCGGACCCGGGTCAGCGGACAGGTCCATGGTATTACCGGCTTCTGGTCGGCCCTCAGCGGCAGCGACTTCACCGGCTACGAAATCCACATGGGCGCCACGGACCACGACAACGAGGGATTTTCTCTTTTGAGCAATGGCCGCGACGATGGCGCGGTGAAGGGCACGGTTCTGGGCAGCTACGTCCACGGCATTTTTGACGAGGGCGACTTGGCCCAACGGGTCATCTCCATTCTGCTGGAGCGCAAAGGGCTGGATCTGGATTCGGCCCGGACCGTCACCTTCCAGCAGTACAAGGAGCAGCAATATGACATTCTGGCCGACGGCATCCGCCGCAGCCTGGATATGGACGCCGTCTACAAGATTTTGGAACAAGGCATGGAGGGTTAAGCATGCACATGGAACTGGAACGGGTACTGCCCAATGAAATCGAAAAGCGCAGCATGGAGATCATCACCTCCGAGCTGCCCCACCCCATTGACGAAAAGGTGGCCGACGTGGTCCGCCGCGTCATCCACACCACCGCCGACTTCGACTACGCCGACAACCTGTATTTCTCCACAGATGTCTGTGAGAAAACCGTGGACCTGCTGAAACAGGGCGGCGTGACCATTGTCACCGACACCAATATGGCCTTTTCCGGCGTCAACAAGGCCGCCTGCAAACAGCTGGGCGTGGAAGTCCGCTGCTTTATGGCCGACGAGGATGTAGCCGCCGCCGCCAAAGCCAACGGCACCACCCGTGCCACGGCTTCCATGGACAAGGCCGCCACGCTGGACGGTCCTGTGATCTTTGCCATCGGCAACGCCCCCACAGCCCTGGTCCGCATCTGCGAGCTGATGGACGAGGGCAAGCTGAATCCGGCCCTGATCATCGGCGTACCCGTGGGCTTTGTCAACGTGGTGCAGAGCAAGGAGTGGGTCATTGATCGGAACGCCCCCTGCATTGTGGCCCGCGGCCGCAAGGGCGGCAGCAACGTGGCCGCCGCCATCTGCAACGCCCTGTTGTACCGCGCCACAGAGCGCACCCTGTAAAGGAGGGGTTTCCATGGAATACCGCCGTTTTCACGATACTCTGGTCATCCGCATGGACAGGGGCGAGGAGATTGTGGAGCAGCTGACAGCTGTAGCCGCACAAGAACACATCGCCCTGGCGGAAGTCAGCGCCTTGGGGGCCGTCGGCAGCTTCACCGCCGGTGTCTTTTATCCCGGTGAAAAGGAATATCATGCCAATGACTTCGCCGGTGACTTTGAAATCGTCTCCCTGACGGGCACCGTCACGGAGATGGACGGCAAGCCCTGCCTGCATCTGCATATGAGCGCCGGTGACCGGGAGGGCCGGGTCTGGGGCGGCCATCTGAACTGGGCCGTGGTCAGCGCCACCTGTGAAATGGTGGTGCGGATTCTGGACGGCCATGTGGGCCGGACCTTCTCGCCGGAGATTGGTCTGAACCTGCTGGCTTTCTGAGACCGGGAACCGTTCGTCTCCCGCCGTCTTGCTTTTTTGACTCATGTGCTATATAATGAGAGCAGCAATTTCCATCGCTAAACGGTAAACATTGGAAAGGAGCAGAGAATATGAATCGATTCTTCAAACATCTTGCCCTGGGTACGGCGGCTGTGTGCGTTCTGGCCGTGCCGGCCCTGGCCGCAGATTTCACCCACTGTGCCGACTATCTGAAGGATATGGGCCTGTTCCAGGGTGGCGCCGACGGCTATGATCTGGACCGCGCCCCCACCCGTCTGGAGGCCAGCGTCATGCTGGTCCGTCTGCTGGGCGCCGAGGAGGAGGCCAAGGCCATCTCCACCTATACCGCCCCCTTCACCGACGTGGCCGACTGGGCCAAGCCCTACGTCCAGTACCTCTATGACAACGGTCTGAGCAACGGCGTAGGCAACGGCAAATTCGGCAGCGACAGCCTGTGCACCGCTCAGCAGTACACCACCTTCCTGCTGCGGGCTTTGGGCTACTCCGACGCCGCTGGCGGCGACTTCACCTACGCCACCGCCATGGAGTTCGCCCGGAATCTGGGCCTGGTGGATATGCTCAACTGCGACGAGAGCAACTTCCTCCGGGACAATCTGGCTGCCATGAGCTTTACGGCCCTGGCTACCAAGCCCAAGAGCGGTGAGGCCGATTTGCTGACCAAGCTGGTCCAGAACGGCGCCATTGCCAAGGACGACGCGGAAATGTACCTGGGCTTCTTCTCTGATTACCGGGACTACGCCGCCGCCATCACCAAGGCCAACACCGACGCTGCCAAGATGTCCACCGACGCCGGTGTGGCACTGGGCATGACCCTGGCCGACATGGATTTCCTGACCGCCAGCATCGATATGACCATGGCCATGGAATCCGACCTGGAGCATCTGGACCAGACGAAGCTGGCCTATGATATGAACATGACCCTGCAAATCGATCCTACCATGGCCGCCGCCATGGGCCTGCCGGAGGATCAGGCCACCATGACCCAGAATATGGAGTGCTGGTACGCCGACGGCTATTACTATGTCAAGTCCGGCGAGGACAAAGTGAAAGTGGCCCTGTCCTTTGAAGACGTGATGGAGCAGATGCCCACCAGCGATCTGACGGCCACCGCCGCCCAGGTGGAGCCCCTGTGCGCCATTGAGTCCCTGACCAAGGCCGACAACAGCGACGGCACCGTCAGCTATACCATCAACTACGCCACCAGCTCCTTCAACGGCATGATCGACACCATTTTGTCTTCCCTGCCCACCGGCACCGACACGACTGCGAACATGGCGTTCAATGCTCTGGATGCGGAGATTTTCTTCCGCGGCGACAGCCTCTCCTCCATGGAAGTGCTGATGGATATGACCACCGAGGTGGAAGGCCAGTCCATGGGGATTTCGATGGTCATGGTCATGGACAACATCCAGACCGGCGATACCGTCAAGGTGACCCTGCCCTCTGACCTGAACACCTATCCGGAGGTTACCGCAGAGGATATGGGCATGGTGACCTAATAATATTTTTCTGTCATAGACCGTATATCTGCCGCATATATATTGGGCGTGGGGAGTTCCCCACGCCCGTTTTTACTTTGGAAGGAGTACGAGCCTATGGCAACCAATCCGCAGCAACCGAACGCCCTGGAATTGCCCCACCGGCTGGTGGTGGAAAACCGCAGCCGTCTCTCCCTCACCGGTGTGACGGAGGTGGAGAGTTTCGATGAAAACACCGCCGTCCTCTGTACCAATCGTGGGACGCTGGTCATCCACGGCAAACAGCTCCACCTGGGCATGCTGTCCCTGGACGGCGGCCAGATCACCGTGGACGGCACCGTGGATTCCCTGGTCTATGAGGACGAGGTCCGCGGCGGCGGCAGCTTCCTCAGCCGCCTGTTCGGCTGATGGAGCAGCCCGTTGTTTTCCAGCTGTGGCAGATGGGGGCCGCCGCCGTTGTGGGCGCGGCGATGGCCCTGTTTTACGATGTGCTGCGGCTGCTGCGCCGGTCCTGGCCCCGGCTGACGCTGCCTCTGGATGTGGTTTTTGTGGCGGTTTTGACGCCGTCGCTGCTGCTGCTGGCCCTCTACGGCGGCCGGGGCCAATTCCCTCTCTTTTTCTATCCCCTGCTGATTCTGGGCGCCTGGGTCTATTTTCACACGGTAGGGCCGCCGCTGCGGCGGATTCTGACAGCGTTGGGCCGTCTTTTGCGGCGATTTTTCCGCCTGGCAATGGTTCCCTTTGGCCTGCTGTCGAAAAAAAGTAAAAAACTTAAAAAATATCTCTTTTCATCCGGGCAAAAATGGGTTAGAATAAAAAGTAAGCGAAAACACTCAGCTCCTATGGGCTGCACCACCGACGGAGGAACACAGGATGAAACTTAAAAAGACACCACTGATGGCCAAACTGCTGATCATGGTGATCTTGGCAGCACTGACCTGGAAGTATGCCGACCTCCGCACCGATGTGGCAGCCAAGACGAGCGAGGTGGCCGCCCTCAACCAGGAGCTCTCCATGGCCCGGCAGGAGAATCAGCGGTTGCAGGACAGCATTGCCAACATGGACACCGACGAGGGTGTGGAGGAAATCGCCCGGTCCAAATTGGGCCTGGCCTTCCCTGGAGAGATCACCTATCGGGATTCCGGCAAATAATCCGCCACGGCTTTCGCGGGGCACGGGCCATATCAACAAGGGGGACAATACATAGAATATGGATTTCACAGTAGGAACGATCGTGGAAGGCAAAGTCAAAAGCATCACCAAATTCGGCGCATTCATTTCGCTTCCCGGCAACCAGACCGGCATGGTGCACATCTCCGAGATTGCCCACGCCTATGTCAGCGACATTCACGAGCATCTGACTGAGGGTCAGGACGTGAAGGTCATGGTCATCTCCATGGAGAACGGTAAAATCAATCTCTCCATCAAGCGTACCCAGGAGCCGCCCCGTCAGCAGAACGAGCGCGGTCCCCGTCCGGCTCAGGCCAACCGCGGCCGCCCGCCCTTCGATCGCTCCAAAGGGCCGCAGTCCGACCGTCCCCGTGATGGCTTCCGCTCCTCTTCGCCCAAGGATCCCCAGTCCTTTGATGACATGCTCAAGCAGTTCATGCAGGACTCCGACAGCAAGATTTCCTCTCTGCGGCAGTATTCCGACCACCGCAGCAGAAGCAGACGCCGTTAAATGACCATTCAGCGCCCTTTTCCACTGGAAAAGGGCGTTTTTTCAGGAGGTTTTTTTCCATATGCACATTGTCGTCACCGGCGGCAGCCGCGGCATCGGCGCGGCCACGGTCCGCCATCTGTCCGCCCTGGGCCACCGGGTGACCTTCTTCTACAGCAGCAGCCACGACGCCGCCCGGACCTTGGCCCAAGAAACCGGAGCCGAGGCCGTCTGTGCCGATGTGGCCGACGGCGACGCCGTCAGCGGGGCCTTTTCCCGCCTGGGACCAATCCAGGGGTTGGTCTGCTGCGCCGGTATCGCCCACCAAGGGCTGATTTCTCAAATCACGCCGGAGGAATGGGACCGGCTCTTTGCGGTCAATGTCAAGGGCATCTACCACTGTGTCAATGGCGTTCTCCCGTCCATGCTGGCCGTCCAGGGCGGCTCCATCGTCACCGTGTCCTCCATGTGGGGCCAGGTGGGCGCGTCCTGTGAGGTCTGCTATTCGGCCACCAAGGGGGCCGTCATCGCCATGACAAAGGCGCTGGCCCAGGAGTTGGGACCGTCGGGCATCCGGGTCAACTGCGTGGCCCCCGGCGTAGTGGAAACCGATATGGTGATGGGCTACGGTCCAGAGGTGCTGGCCGATCTGGCCCAGCAGACGCCCCTGGGCCGCAACGGTATCCCTGGGGATATTGCCAAGGCCATCGCCTATCTGTTGGAGGCCCCTTTTGTCACCGGTCAGGTGTTGGGCGTCAACGGCGGCTTCGTGCTCTGACGGAAAAAATATAAAAGTTTTACTCGATTTTTTTCTGTGGGGCAACTTACCACCGGTGTGTCTGCGGGTGTCGCCGGGCCTTTTGCGCCATAGCTGCGGCCCAGCTTCTTGCCATACATCCAGTATGGCTGCAAAGCTGCGCCTTGCTCTGACACAAAATTCCTCGCCGACACCTCTTGCCAACCGGCGGCGCGTTGCCCTAATCGCGGAGTCCAGAGGCAGAGCCCCCGGTCGCCCGTCGTAGCGGGCGAAACACCCGCGCCGCGCACGGCGCGAAATACCCGCCCGCCGCAGCGGGCGAAACTCCCCCAGCGTCCCAAAGTGCCATCCGCAGATGGCGCAATCCCCGGCGCAGCCGAAGGCCGCCGTCCCCACCCCATCACGGGGTGGCGGACGGCGGCCTTTTCTCTGTTCAGCTTTCTATGAGCGCATCCCATTCAGCAGAATTGCCGGAAATGGTTGGCCATACGGTGCAGATACACCAGTTTGAGCACTTGCAGCACAAACATGGCAATCGCTACCGCCAGCATCAGCAGCAGCGCCAGCACCGGAGCCAAAAGAATCAGCACAAACGCCAGTACCAGTGCGCAGATGCACCAGAGATTCCATCTCCACAGCTGCCGCCACTGTTGGGCCAGGGGCATGTTGGTGGGGACCAGCACCTCGGCATGGGTGTTGTATTCCACATAGCAGGACGCCAGACTCAAAGCCGCCAGTCCCAGGCCAATCAAAATCTGTAGGGCTGCCGACGGTATAAAGTTCATAAGGCCTCCCAGACCCCCCACAAAATTGCAGATGGCCGCCGTCCGGTATCCCCGGTCAATGGACTGCATCTTCCACAGGGCGACGCCATAGGCCAGGGTACAGGCCATCGTCAGCAGGACGCCCGGCGTCCGCAGGGCGGGCAGCATCTTTGTGACGTTGTCATCGATCATCAGGCCCGCCACAATCTGCGGGATAAACAGCCAGAACAGAACGCTGATCCACCGAACCAGCACCGGCGCGTTGCCTTGCAACTCCTGTTTCTTCTGTGCTTCCCGCTCGCTGCGCTTTAGGCGGATGACCGGTTCCTGTTCCCGGCCGGCCCGCAGACCGCAGCCATTCCAGCTGGTACACGTCTTACAGTCGGCGTGGTTCTTTTCCCGGCAGCAGCGGGCAATTTCGCAGTCTCCAAACGCCATGCCCGGCCCGCTTTTACAGCCGGGACAGTCCAGCTCCTCCCGATGGGGACACGCGGTACAGGATTTGCCGCAATAGGTCTCTTGTTCCATGGTCTCAGCCTCCTTTTCTTCTTTTGCCCATCATACCATAGCCGCCCGGATTTGAATAGCCCTGCCCGTCAAAAAAACGGGACGCCGCGGCGCACCGGAGAACGCTTCCCATTTTCCGGTCAGTCTGTTACAATAAAACGCAGATGTTTTGACCCGGAGCGCCAAAGCAAAAAACCGGAAGGGAGATGGATTGGGTGAACCGTACCCTCATTAAAGGACTGTTATATGCGGCATTTTCCCTGTGCTTTCTTTGGCCGTTTGTCAATCTTGCGGTGTGGATGCTGCCGGTCAGCGGCGAGTACAAAATTCTGGTGGGAACCTGGGGGTCCGCTGAACTGATTCAGATTGGATTGAACGGTATCGCGTTCATCAGCGGCAGTTTGCTGTGTGTCCTGCACGTTTTCAGGAAAACCGAACGTCGAAGCAGCACCTACATTCTGCTGGGTCTAAAACTCTTTGGCCTTTTGGCTCTATTGCTGATTTCCAATACGGTCTGTCTGATTTCCAACAGTCTGGAGGGCTGCCATCACAGCTTTACCTCCCCGGACGGCGCACATACCATCATTGTACAGGAGACACAGATTATCCATGACGTCCGGATTACCGTACACGAACGGATGAACCCCCTGCTGGTCTGCGTTCGGGCCAGAGAGGTAAAAAACAACACCATCAAGCCCATTGATATGGAGGAGTACTCGCTGCAATGGGACGCGAACAGCGTCACGTTTTTCTATAACAATGGACGGAATTCCATTGTTGCACCATTGGATTAGCATGGCCCAGCGTTTTCCTTCAACTGAAAAAACTGGAGCTTCCTGTATCATATGCACAGGAAGCTCCAGTGTTTCATAGGTTTTTTGAGGTGTCGCCACCAGTTTGGTGGTCATCCTCCGGCAGAGAGAAAGGCCAGGAAGAAGCGGCGGTAAATGGCCGCCGTGTCCCGGTCGTCGCCGGTGAACCGTACCTGTGTCTGGGGCATGGACCAACGGCCCAGGGACCGGTCCGGCAGACGGGTCACCTCAATGCGGCAGCCGCCGTACCGGTATGCTGTTCCGTCCATGGTCACATCGGGCTGCTGCTGCCAGAAGGCAGCAATCCGGTCATAGGCGACGGCCCAGCATCCATCGTATTCCACCGTCAGCCGCACCCGGCGATCAGATCCAGAAGCTGCTGGTGGGAAGCGGTGTTGGCCGCCGCCATGAAGCATCTGTGGTCAAACCGCAGGGGCGCACCCGTCATATCGGTGACAATGCCGCCGGCCTCTTCCAGAATAAGACTGCCCGCCGCGTAGTCCCAGGGGAACAGGGAACACTCAAAGTAGCATTCACCCCGGCCCGCCGCCACATAGCACAAATCCAGGGAAGCCGCCCCCAGACGGCGCACGTCCAGGCTGCTTTCAAACAGCTTTTTGGCAATGGCAAAGGAGCGGTCTCCCAGCTCCGGATAATAGAGCGATGTACCAAAAAAGGAAATGCCGTCGGCCAGGGGATTATTGATCACAGAGATGGGCTTGCCGTTGCAGAAGGCCCCGTGGCCCCGGCGGGCCGTGAACATCTCGTCCGTATAGGGGTTATAGACCACGCCCTGCTCCATCTGGCCGTTTTGGGCCAGCCCCACAGAGATGCCTACAATGGGAATGCCCTTGATAAAATTGGTGGTGCCGTCGATGGGGTCCACAATGAACACCCATTCCCGCTCCGTGTGGTTGGGGGCATCCTCCTCGCCCAAAAAGCCCGCCTCCGGCAGCAGCGACAACAGCCGTTCCTCCAGAAACCGCTGAACCGCACCGTCGTACCGGGTCACCAAGTCCTGGTGGCCGCTTTTCTCCTTGATACCCTTATCCTCGTCGGCGGAACGGACAATGGCCCCCGCCTCCCGGACGGCGTCTATTATGGACTGGTGCAGCTGCTCCATTATTTGCCCTCGTAGGCCATCATTTTTTCCACCCGGCGCTGGTGGCGGCCGCCCTCAAAGGCCGTATCCAGCCAGATGTCCACGATTTCCAGGGCCAGCTTTTCGCCCACCACACCGGCGCCCAGTGCCATCATGTTGGTGTCGTTGTGCTGACGGGTCAGCCGGGCGCTCATAATATCGGACAGCAGGGCGCAGCGGATGCCGCGGACCTTGTTGGCCGTAATGGACACGCCGAGACCGGTGGTGCAGCAGACAATGCCCCGGTCACACTCGCCGGAGGCCACAGCCAGAGCCGCCGGTCCCGCGAAATCGGGATAGTCGCAGCTGTCGGTGCTGTTGGTACCGAAATCCTTATACTCCAGGCCCCGCTGAGTCAGATGGGCCTTGATGGCCTCTTTCAGGGCCACCGCTCCATGGTCACAGGCAATCGCGATCATACGTCATTCCTCCATCGTTGATTTTTTATAGTTTTATCATAAAACTAATGTAAACTTATCAGGCCGGCACCGCATAATTTGGCAAGAGCACTGGCTGAGCCATTTTGCCTCAAATGAAAGTTTGAAACTCGCCGGAATACTGGATGTATTTCAAGAGTTGCAAACTGCACAGTTGAGGGAAAAGGGCCAGCCAGGGCCGCAGACACAATTCTGCGGTGTTGGCCCTTTTTAAGTAAGCCAGTAGAAGCCGTACAGCGTCAACTGTACCAGCAGGATGCTGCCCCCAGCCACCACCGCCAGCCAAGGCTGTCCCCGCTGGGACAAATCGGCCCACAGGCTGGACAGGCAGAGGGCACAGCCCAGGGGAACCAAATAGAGTCCCCCCAGCAGCCACAAAACCGTCAGCGCCGCCATCCAGCCTGCCGCCAGCAAGGCCGGGGCCTTGGGCCGCCGGAAGCCGCCCACCAGGCAGACCACAAAGGCCGCCGTTCCGCAGATCACCAAGGGCCAGTCAAAGTAAAACTGCACAATGGGAGATACGCCGCTGCCGAGACCGTTCAGCAGCTCCCAGCCCATGCGGTGCAGGGCATACTCGTAAAAATCCCGCAGGACCAGCAGTTGGGGAAAGGGCAAGCCCTGGGCCACGCCGCCGGGGACATAGGTCAGAATCCATACCACAGCCAGACTGAGCAAACCGGCCAGCAAACTCCGCACCAGCCGCCCCCGTCCGGCATGGACAAAGCGGTCGGCTGCGCCGCAGCACAGCAGCACAAACATGGTCAGGGCCACACCGGCCAGACCCGGACGCAGATAGCAGCCCACCGCAGCCATGGCAAAGGCCAGAATCAGATACAGGCTGTACTCTCCAAAGGCGGACTGGGCCGGGGCCGTCAGATACCGGGTCAGCAGCAGGGCCGCCAGCGCCGCCACCAGCATGGGGGACGGCTGCACCGCCATGGACATCGTCAGAATCCAGGTGCCCAGCAAGGCTCCCAGGCGGCTGCCGAACAGCCCCCGCAGCAGCCGGTAGAAGGCCAGTGCCGTCAGAGCCGGGAATACCATATGGGTGACCGCCATCTCTGCCAGCACATCGCCGGGGACGGGGCTGCCGTACAGCGAGCGAGCCGTGACCAGAGCGGCAGCGCCCCACACAGCCGCCGCGCCCAAGGTGACGGAGAGCATGGGTACAATGTCACCTATGGTCAGGGCGGTCCAGCCGTCCAGCAAGGTACAGGCCGGACGGTCATAGCGGGAGATCCATTCCAGAGTGCCGCTGCGGGGCCGCATGACGTGGACATAGGCCGCACCGTTGAGCAGCAGCAGGGCCGCCACGCCCACCAATGCCAGCAGCAGATACCATTGTCTGCCCAGCTGGGCCAGCAGTTGTTCCATGTTCTCCCTTCCCTTCCAACAGCGTTCCTACGTCGTATTTTATCAGATACGGCACCAAATGGCAACGGAAATCCGTCGGACGGTGTCAGAAGTGAAAAATGACCTTGTAACAGTGGTATAATTGTGGTAGAATAAATCGATTTGTTGTGATAATTCTATTTTTCTATTTGTGGAGGGAATAGCGTGCCTACTCTGCGCGAAGAAATCAGCCGCCGCCGGACCTTTGCCATCATCTCGCACCCCGACGCCGGTAAAACCACCCTGACGGAAAAATTCCTCCTGTACGGAGGCGCCATTGCCCAGGCCGGCGCCGTCAAGGGCAAGAAAAACTCCCGTGCCGCCGTCTCCGACTGGATGGAGATTGAAAAGCAGCGCGGTATCTCCGTCACCTCGTCGGTATTGCAGTTCCAGTACGACGGCTTCTGCATCAACATTCTGGACACCCCCGGCCACCAGGACTTTTCTGAGGACACCTACCGTACCCTGATGGCTGCCGACTCGGCGGTCATGGTCATCGACGGCTCCAAGGGCGTCGAGGCCCAGACGCGGAAGCTGTTCAAGGTCTGCGCCATGCGCCATATCCCCATTTTTACCTTTATCAACAAGATGGACCGGGACAGCAAGGACCCCTTCGACCTGCTGGAAGAGCTGGAGCAGGAGTTGGGCATTGAGACGTACGCCGTCAACTGGCCCATCGGCTCCGGCAAGGAGTTCCAGGGCGTCTACGACCGCAACAAGGGGCATATTGCCTTTTTCTCCGGCGTGTCCGGCAAGAACCGGGCCGAAAAGCTGGAAATTGACCTCTATGACCCGGCAGTTGCCGACCACATCGGCGCGGAGCGCCACCAACAGCTCATCGATGACGTGGAGCTGCTGGCCGCTGGTCGGGAATTTGACATGGACGCCGTCCGGAACGGCACTCTGAGCCCCGTGTTCTTTGGCTCGGCTCTGACCAACTTCGGTGTGGAGCCGTTCCTGGAGGACTTCCTCAAGATGACGCCGCCCCCCCTGGCCCGTGTGGCCGACTGCGGCGAAATCGACACCTTCTCCCCCGATTTCTCCGCCTTTGTCTTTAAGATTCAGGCCAATATGAACAAGGCCCACCGGGACCGGCTGGCGTTTCTGCGCATCTGTTCCGGCAAGTACGAGCGGGAAGCGGAAGTCTACCACGTCCAGGGCAATAAGAAAATGCGTCTGAGCCAGCCCCAACAGCTGATGGCTTCGGAGCGCGAAATCATCGACGAAGCCTATGCCGGCGATATCATCGGTGTGTTTGACCCCGGTATCTTCTCCATCGGTGACACCGTGACGGTGCCAGGCAAGAAGTTCCGGTTTGCCGGTATCCCCACCTTTGCCCCTGAACACTTCGCACGGGTCAGCCCCAGGGACACCATGAAGCGCAAGCAGTTCATCAAAGGCACGGAACAGATTGCCCAGGAGGGCGCCATTCAGATTTTCAAGGTTCCCAACACCGGCATGGAAGAAGTCATCGTCGGCGTCGTGGGCGTGCTGCAGTTTGAAGTGTTCCAGTACCGGATGAAAAACGAGTACGGCGTGGAGCTGCGCATGGAGAATCTGCCCTATGAGCAGCTGCGGTTTATTACCAAGAGCCCCGTCAGCGACCTGAAGGATTTGAAGCTGTCCTCCGATGCCGAATTGCTGGAGGATTACAAGGGCCACAGCCTATTGGTCTTCTCCTCCTTCTGGTCCATTGACTTCACCATTAAGCGTAACCCCGGCCTGGAGCTGGCCGAGACGCCGGAAAACTAAAAAACGATAAAAGTTTTAGTCGATTTTTTCATAAAATCGACTAAAACTTTTTATTTTTTGTTCTCTAAACCATTGTAGTACGTCAAAAGGGGGTGCATTTTGCACCCCCTTGATTTCGGATTTACTTATTGAGCATACTCAGAGCGATTGCCACCGGTTCCAATACCGGCTTTAACATGGCCTCCGCCGCTTCCCGATTGCCCGAGACATTGAGAACCATGGTCTTACCCCGGATGGCAGCCACGCCGCGGGACAGCAGCAGCCGGGGGCTGACATTGACGGCAGCCGCCCGCATGGCTTCGCCCAGGCCCGGCACCACACGGGGGCACACGGCGGCCGTCGCCTCCGGCGTTACATCCCTGGGACCGATACCCGTACCGCCCACGGTGACCACCAGGGCCACCTTCAACTGGTCCGCCGCATGCATCAGTTCCCGCTCCATCTGGGCCTGTTCCTTTTGCAGCAGCGTCGTGTGAGCCACCCGATAGCCTGCCTGTTCCAGAATCTCCACCACAGCCGGGCCCGCCTCGTCGGCTCTGCGGCCCCAAAAGCTCTCGTCACTGACGGTAATCACCGCCGCATCGTATACCATGTGCCGTTCCTCCCTCCGCGCGCCTGCGCGTATTTGTTTCATTGTATCGCTCCGATATCGTCTCTGTCAAGAAAGAAGTCCCGCCGGGCCATGGGCTGCCGCCACGTTTTCATTGATTTGTTTCCAAAAAAGCGTTATACTATTACTAACTATGGCGCTGCGGCGGAGAAGGGAGCCGAAAATGGGACTGGAACAGCTGTTGGGCAACGAGGCCCTCAAGGAGCGATTGACGGAGGGCCTGCGCTCGGGACGGATGTCCCACAGCTATCTCCTCACCGGTCCTGAAGGCTCCGGGAAACGCACCCTGGCCCGGCTTCTGGCTGCCGCCATGGAATGCCGCGGCACGCCGCGGCCCTGCGGCGTCTGTCCCGCCTGCCGTAAGGTCCTGTCGGGCAATCACCCGGACGTAATCACAGTGGATGACCCGGACCACAAGCAGGTCCCCGTGGACTGCATCCGCGCCGCCCGCTCGGAACTGTTTATCCGCCCCAATGAGGGCGAGAAAAAGGTTTTGCTGATTCCCCGGGCCGGAGATATGAACCCGGCGGCCCAAAACGCCCTGTTGAAGGTGTTGGAGGAACCGCCGTCCTACGGCGTCTTTTTGCTGCTGGCCCCGTCGCCGGAAGCGCTGCTGCCCACCATCCGCTCCCGCTGTGCCCATCTGCGGCTTTCGCCCCTGCCCCGTGCCGTGCTGGAACCGGCCCTGCGCCAACGGTTTCCGGACCGAAGCGCCGCTGATTTGGAAGCAGCTATGGGCCGCAGCGGCGGATTTCTCGGTCAGGCCGTGACGCTCTTGGAGGGGTCCGGCTTGCAGCTGCCCCAGGTGGAGCAGTTTGCCGCCGCCTATGCCGCCCACGACACCCTGGGGCTTGCCATGGTCTTCGGCTCCATGGACAAGTACAAGCGCAACCAGCTGGCCCCGGTGCTGGAGGAACTGCAACGGCTGCTGGCCCAATCGCTGCTGGCCCGCCGGGGCTGCCCCACCCTGCTGCCTCAGGCCCGTGCCATTGCGGAACAGCGGACCGCGCCGGAATTGCTGGCCGCCTGCCGGCTGGTCCAGGAAGCATTGGACGACTGCTGGGCCAATGTGGGCGTGGGCAATATCTGCGCCGGACTGCTGGCCCGGCTGTAACCGAATGCAACAATTTCACCGCCCACGGCGGTTGGATAGAAATGGAGTTTCCCATGGATGAACAAAAAGAACTGCAAGAACTGAGTCCCCAGCCCGCCTGCGGCGGCTGTGACGGCTGCGCGGGCTGCGGCGGCTGTGAGGCGGAACCGGTCCATGAGACCGTGGATGACGCCCTGGCCGCTGAGCTGCTGCCCATTCCCCCGGCGGACGCGGCGGAGGACGCCGAGCCGCTGCCGGAACAGGTGACGGTGGTGGACGTCCGCTTCCGCACCGGCAGCAAGATCTATTATTTTGACCCCGGCGACCTGACGCCCAAAATGGGCGACCATGTGATTATCGACACGGCCCGTGGTCCCGAGTTCGGCTTCTGCGCCGGCGGCTGCCACACGGTGCCCGCCTCCGATGTGGTGACGCCCCTGCGTCCCGTTTTGCGCATGGCTACGCCCCACGACGAAAAAATTGCCGCCGACAACTACGAAAAGGAAAAGAAAGCCTTTTCCATCTGCCTCCAGAAAATTGAGGAACATAAGCTGGACATGCAGCTGGTTTCGGCGGAGTGCGCTTTTGACGGCAGCAAAATTCTCTTTTTCTTCACCGCCGACGGCCGGGTGGACTTCCGGGAACTGGTAAAAAATCTGGCCTCCATTTTCCGCACCCGTATCGAACTGCGGCAAATCGGCGTCCGGGACAAGGCCCGCATGGTGGGCGGTCTGGGCGTCTGCGGACGGCCTTTCTGCTGCGCCGAGTTCCTGGATGACTTCCAGCCGGTTTCCATCAAGATGGCCAAAACCCAGAATCTGAGCCTGAATCCCACCAAAATTTCCGGCACCTGCGGCCGTCTCATGTGCTGTCTCAAATATGAGCAGGAGGCCTATGAGGACCTCCACAAGACGGCTCCCAAAGCCGAGTCCTTTGTGGACACCCCCGATGGGCGGGGCACCGTCTGCGATGTGAATCTTCTGCGTCAAACCGTCAAGGTCCGCATGGAGGACGCCCCCGACACCATCAATATTTACCGCAACAGCGACATTGCCGTGCTGCGCAGCGGCAAGGCCAAAAAGACCGATCCTCCCATTCCCAGGGATTTGGCCCCCATCTCCGGCCAGTCTCAGCGCAGCCGCCGCTCCACTTCACCGGCAGAACCCACGGACCCGGAGATCATGGACTCCATGCCGGATCTGTTCCGCAAGCTGGACGACTACGCCGCATCCGACCGGGCGCCGGAGCTGGAGCCCGACGCTGAGGAAGCGACGGAGCAGAAGAGCCGCCGCCGCCGTTCCCGCCGCCGCTCCGCCGGTCCGCGGCCTGAGGATGGGCAAAAGCCCCAGGAATCCCGTCCGGAGCAGCCGCCCCATTCGGAGACTGGCGAGCCGAAGCCCCGCCAGGAGAAACCCCGCCAGAACGGCGGTCAGCAGAAGCCCCGCCAGGAGCGCCGTTCCCGTTCAGACAAACCCCAGGAGGGCGCAGCTGCTCCAGCACCGGCCAACGCTGCCGAGAGCGGCGAGCATCGGCCCCGCCGCCGCCGTCGGCCCCGCCGCAGCGGTGGAACCGGCGGCAATCCCACCGAATAAGTGTGGAAATTGCTGTTTTTTCAATCACGCATTAGAAAAGCTGCGTAAACCCTCCCATATGTCGGTTTACGCAGCTTTTTTTACTCTGTTTTTCAAAACTGAATTTGGCAGCAGCCCCTTTACGGCTGTTGGCAGGAGGAGCGACTGGTAGATGGCAGACCTACATACTTCACTCCCGAACCAAGCGTCAATCATAAAAACGCCGCGTTTGACACTTCATGCGTTTGCGGACACTGATTTGGAGGACGCACTGGAGCTATTATGTAATAGTGAAATTAAAAAAACGTTTATGCTGCCGGATTTTGCATCCCATGAGGATGCCGTGGCGATGTTTCATGCTTTACAGCGCATGTCCCGCTCCACAGAACAGTTTGTCTACGGCGTATATTGCAGCGAACGGCTCATCGGGTTTATCAACGATGTGGAACGGGATGGATGTTCGATTGAACTGGGATATGTGATTCACCCAAACTGGAAGAACCAGGGCTATGCAACGGAGGTGTTGACCGCAGCCATTCAAGAGCTTTTCCGAATTGGCTATACCAGCATCAAAGCCGGATTCTTTTCGGAAAATCAAGCCAGCAGACGTGTTTTAGAAAAAAGCGGAATGGAGCAGATAGACTTTACCGCCGAGATTGAATATCGCGGAAAAATATATCATTGCATCTATTACGCAATCAGCAAGCCGAAATAAGTGCCAAACTGGGCGCGTTGCAAACACCATTGCAACGCGCCCAGTTTTGTTGTATGGCGGTACTGGAAGTTAAAATAAACACTTTTCTTGTTTTTCCTTCCTGCCAGGGCCATACTGCCTTTAATCCAGACCCAGCACCACCTCCGGCTGTTTCTCCGTCAGATGGACGGTGCGCAGCAGGCCGTCCGTATCGCTGAGGGTATAGGTCCCCGGCTCCAATCCGGCAAATACCGCCTGGGCCTGGCTGCCGCCCTCGCTGGTGTAGAGGGCCCGCTGCTCGGCCACGCCGTCTCCTGTCAACGTGTACAGGCATTCCGCGCCGCCGGCCCGCAGAATCCGCAGGGTACACCGGACTTCCCGGTCCAGATGAAGCTGTTCGCCGTCGGTCCATCCGCTGCCGGTGACGTTGGAGACGGCGGCATTCTCCTCCAGATAAAAGGCTGTTTCCAAACCGCTGTCGGTGGTTACCGTGTATCGCTGGCCCGGCTCCAGCTCCAGAATGTACTCGCCAAGGGCGTTTTTCTCCGCCGTGGCCGCCGGGTCCCCGGTCTCATCCGTCACCGTAACAACGCCCTGCTCCTTCGTTTCGTCCCGCAGGACCACCAGCAGCGGTTCGCTGGGCAGGGGTTCCGCCACCGTCTCCAGGGTGACCGCTGGCGGCAGCTCCGGCATGGGCTGGCGGCTGACAGCCAGCGTATAGCCGCTGATGGTGGTCATGGTGGCCGCCGTCATGGCGATGGCCCACAGAATACGTCCTTGATGCTTCATTTGAAAATTCCTCCTTTGTATCTCGTACTGTTTCCCCAGTATATCCCCGCTGTTATGCGCGTTCCCATGAATTCAGTCGGTAAAAAAATTTTCCCCGCCGCCGTCAACTTCCGATTGTGAAACGGTGTCGGATAGAGTATAGTATAGGTGAAAAAACATAGCCCTTTCAGAAGGAAGAAGGAGGTTTTTCCATGGACTTGACCCCTCGGATGACGGAAAGCGCCATGGTGGCCCGCTCGGCGGCCGCCGGCAGTATGGTGCTCCTGAAAAACGTCAGACATACACTGCCGCTGCTGGCGGTGGACGGCCACGCCCTGCCCATTGCCGTCTACGGCATGGGCCAGCTGCGCACAGCCCTCACCGGCGGTATCCAGGCCTGGCGCACCATCAATGTACTTGACGGCCTGATGGACTCCGACCAGGTGATTCCCGACGGCCTGTTGTGCCACAAATACCGCAACGCCCTGCTGCAAAACCCCGGCGCCGGTGAAATTCTCCCGGCCATGCTGGACATTCCCGCCGTGGCGGGCCGGACCCAGGCCGCCGTGATTGTTATCACCCGTCCCCATGACGGTTACGACTACCATCTGCGCCCCGAGGAGATGCAGCTCATCGAAGCCGTCACCAAATCCCACAGCCGGACGGTGCTGGTCCTCAATACCCCCGGTTATATGGACATTGCCGGTGTCTCTCCCATGGTCACGGCCATTGTCTTTATGGGCCTGGCCGGTCAGGAAGGCGGCGCTGCTCTGACCGACCTGTTGACTGGCCGTGCCGCTTTCTCCGGCAAGCTGGCCGACACCTGGCCCGTCCGTCCCGACCAGTTCGATACGGCGGCCATGCGGACCGACCTCTACACCGGCTACCGCTATTATGACTCCTTCGGCAAGGATGTGCTCTATCCCTTTGGCTACGGCCTCAGCTACGGCAAGCCCATCCTCACCTCCTATTCTGTGGGCCTGGACAACGGCGTGGTAACGGCGGAGGCCACCATTGAAAATGCCTCGGAGACGTATCCGGCCCGGGAGGTTTTGCAGGTTTATTATTCGGCGCCCGACACGGAGGTGTCCCAGCCGGTGTACATCCTCAACTCCTTCGCCAAAACCGGTCTGTTGCAGCCCGGCGAATCGGAGACCATTCAGCTGTCCTTCCCCGTGTCCCAGCTGGCCCGGTTTGACACCTACACAGCCACCTGGAAGCTGGACGCCGGTTACTATGACATCCGCATCGGCACCCACAGCCGCAATACCACCATTGCCGGCAGCATCTACGTGCCCAAGCCAATCGTCACCAAGCAGGTGAAAAACTGTGTGGAGCAGCCGCCGGAGACGGTCCGCTCCCGCAAGGGCGCCAAAGCCTTTACCTATCCCGGCGAGGACGAGGAGCGCAATGTGTCCCGCAAGCGGGCCATCCGTCTGTCGGCCCGGCAGCTGCAAGCTGAGGTGGTGCGCTATTCCAAGAAGTTCCCCGGCTGCCGCGGCGGCAAGGAGGGAATCTCTCTGCTGGACGTCTACGAGGGCCGCTACGACCTGCGGCAGCTGGTAGCGACCATGGACGAGCACGATTTGCGGGCACTGGTCTGCAACTTCGGCTCCAGCCAGTCGCCGGTGCCCGGCGCCTGGGGCGCTTCCGCCGACCTCTACAGCCGCTACGGCATCCCCTCCATCACCATCGCCAAGGGCTGCGACGGCCTGCGGCTGACCCGCGATATCAAGAACGATGACGGCGAAGTGGTGGCCCATCAGTATGTCACCGCCTTCCCGGCCCCCAGCCTGCTGGCCTGCTCCTTTGACCGGGAGCTGCTCCACAGCGTGGGCAGCGCCGTGGGCCGCGAAATGCGGGAATTCGGCGTGGACCTCTGGCTGGCCCCCTCGGCCACAGTCCATCGGGACCCCCGCAGCGATTGTTACCACGGCGCGTTCTCCGAGGACCCGGTGGTGTCGGGCCTCTGCGCCGCCTGGCTGATTCAGGGCTGCCAGCAGCACGCCATGGCCGCGCTGCGCCATGTGGAGAGCGCTGTGGAGATTACCGTCACCGAGCGGACCCTGCGGGAATTTGAACTGCTGGGCTTTGAAATTGCCGTGACATTGGGACAGCCCAAGGCGCTGCTGGCCCCGTCCATCGCCGTATGCGGCGAGGCGCTGAGTCTGGACAATCGGATTTTGTCCGACGTGCTCTACGACGAGTGGCACTTTGACGGCATGACCTTTGCCGCCGGTGAGCTGTTCTCCCGGTTCCCCGGCCGTCCCCTGCTGGAGCAGGCGGCACTGCGGACGCTGCGCCTGATTCTGGACGCCCCCAGCTTCCGGAAGCTGGTCCGATAAACCGCACCATGACGGGTGCGCTGCAAAGGACGTTGCAGCGCACCCGGTTTGTCATTCTGACAGTACAGAAACCTCAAAAATAAAAGTTTTACTCGATTTTTTTCAAAAAATCGCGGGGTCCAGGGGCAGCGCCCCGGTCGCCCGCCGCAGCGGGCGAAATCCCCAGCCAACGGCCATGGTTCCCCCCACCCCTGCGGGGGCGGACGGCGGGGGCCATCTGGCACCGGAGGACACATCGCTCGCTACAAACACACGGCATTTCTTTTTGTGAAGATTTTCCCAGTGCTTTAATGTAACTTTAATAATGGAGCGGTAGGATAAGGGCAAGCAAACAGAAACGCCTTTCCAAAGGACTCAAAAAAAGAAAAGGAGAATGACCTATGAAACAGCATCGTACCATCTTCCGCCGTCTGGCTCCGGCCGCCCTGGCTGTTACCCTGCTTATGACCTCCGCCACGCCTGCTCTGGCCGTCACCTACGGCAACGCCCAGGTGATGCCCAACCGCACCATTGTGGTGGACGGCGTAGCCCGCACCTTCTACGCCATCAACGGCCAGGAGGTCCACCCCATTTCCTACGGCGGCACCACCTACCTGCCGGTCCGCTCCATCGGTGAGCTGATGAACAAGAATGTGGACTGGAACAACGACACCAAGACCATCACCCTCACCAGCCCCCGGACCGCGGGAGCCGCCACCGGTACCCCCGATGTGAACCCCCAGGAATCCACCGTGTCCGTCTCCCTGCGGGATGACTTCACCATTATCGTTGACGGCGTGACCCAGCAGTTCTACGACGCCGGCGGCAATCGGGTCTATCCCCTGCTGCACAACGGTGTCACCTACCTGCCCATCCGCGCCGTGGGTGAGCTCATGGGTAAGGTGGTCAGCTGGGACAACAACACCCAGACCGTGACCATCAGCGGCAACGTGGACAGCTCCGGCAATCTGGTTACCGACGCCGACAGCTTCGGCCCCGGTTCCGGCAGCACCGGCAGCACCGGCAATACCGGCAATACCGGCAATACCGGCTCCACCTCCTATATCTCCGCTGAAACCGCCAAAGCCAAGGCATTGGCCCACGCCGGTCTGAGCGCTTCCCAGGTCACCTTTGTCCGGGCCTACCCCGACTGGGACGATGGCCGCTATGTCTATGACGTGGAGTTCTACACCTCCGATTACAAGGAGTATGACTACGAGATCGACGCCAACACCGGTGCGGTCCTCAGCTTCGACTATGACGCCGACCACTACACCCGTCCTTCTCAGCCCTCCACCGGTACCACCATTTCTGCCGAGACTGCCAAGTCCAAGGCACTGGCTCACGCTGGTCTGAGTGCTTCCCAGGTCACCTTTGTCCGGGCCACCCTGGATTGGGACGACGGCCGTTCCGTCTACGACGTGGAGTTCTACACCTCCGATTACAAGGAATACGACTACGAGATTGACGCCAACACCGGCGCAGTTCTCAGCTTTGACTACGACGCCGACCACTACACCCGCCCCACTCAGCCTTCCACCGGCACTGACATCGGTCTGGAGAAGGCCAAATCCATCGCGTTGGGCCAGGTCTCCGGCGCGTCCAGCTCCCACATCCGGCAGGCCAAGCGGGATTATGATGACGGCCGTCTGGAATACGATGTGAAGATTGTCTACAACAACTACGAGTACGAATTTGAGATTGACGGCACCTCCGGAACCATTCTGTCCCGGGATGTGGAGTCTATCTGGGATTAAGGAGGTATCTGCCATGTTTAAGCGTTCTGAAGTGTTTTCCGTCTACCCCAACCACCCCACCGCCACCAACCTGTCCATGGCCGCCGGCGGCGTCCGGCTCCTGTCCTGGCTGACACTGGCAGCGGCAGTGGTCACCACGCTGCTGATACTGATCCCCGCCGCCCGGATACTCTCCTTTGCCGGTCTGTCCCACGGGATGTACTACATCTTTGATGAGCTGGACGAGGTCCTGCTGGCAGCGTTCGGTCTCTGGTGTGTCTTCGCGGTGCTGCGCTATGCCGCCGCCGTGCTCCAGGCCAAGGCCCGCCAGCTGGTCACGGACCTGACCATTCAATAATCATAAAAACGGCCCGTTGCAGAAGGATGATTTCTGCAACGGGCTGTTTTGCATAGTATGACGGTTATCGGGAGTACGGCAGAGACCATGGCCTTCGGCCAGGAGTTGCGCCATCTGCGGATGGCGCTTTGGTCGATTGGGAATTTCGCCCGCTGCGGCGGGCGACCGGGGCGCCGCCCCTGGACCCCTCGATTTTTTGAAAAAAATCGAGTAAAACTTTTATATTCTCTCATTTTCAGTGCCGTCATGGCGGAAAAACAGGCGCGCTGCAAGGTTCCTTGCAACGCGCCTGCTTGACAAAATTATTATCCGTTGAAAACTTCCTTGGCAGTGGCAGCCAGTCCCGCCAATCCCTGAATCTCCGAGGGAATGATGATCTTGGTAGCCTTGCCGTCGGCCACCTTCTGCATGGCCTCCAGGGCCTTGAGCTTGATGACCTGATCATTGGGGGCGGCCTCGTTGAGCATCCGCATGGAATCGGCCAGGGCCTTCTGGACTTCCAGAATGGCGGCGGCCTCGCCTTCGGCCTTCAGCACTGCCGCCTGTTTCTCGGCGTCAGCCCGCAGAATGGCGGCTTCCTTTTCGCCCTCAGCCACCAGAATGGCGGAGCGCTTGGCGCCCTCGGCCTGCAAAATGGCCTGCCGGCGGTCCCGCTCGGCCTTCATCTGCTTTTCCATGGAGCTCTGGATGTCCTGCGGCGGCACAATGTTCTTGACCTCCACGCGGTTGACCTTGATGCCCCAGGGGTCCGTGGCTTCGTCCAGGATGGCCCGCATCTTGGTATTGATGACATCACGGCTGGTAAGGGTCTGGTCCAGCTCCAGGTCACCGATGATGTTTCTCAATGTGGTAGCCGTCAGATTTTCAATGGCGCTCATGGGGTGCTCCACACCGTAGGTGTACAGCTTGGGATCGGTGATCTGGAAATACAGCACCGTGTCAATCTGCATGGTGACGTTATCCTTGGTGATCACCGGCTGAGGCGGATAGTCCAGGACCTGCTCCTTGAGGCTGATCTTCCTGACGACCCGCTCGATGAACGGGACTTTCAGATGGAGACCCACCTCCCAAACGGTCGAGAACGCGCCCAGGCGTTCGATGACGTAGGCCTTGGACTGCTGGACAATGTGGACGTTGGAGATGATCAGAATCAACACCGCCACGGCCAGAATCGCCAATGCAATATAACCTGCCATAGTTTGCTCCTCCTTGTTTCTTCAAAATCGGATTTATACCTTTGCCAAAACGGCAACCGGCTCCACAATGACCTTGACGCCGTCGATGGCCACCACCTTTACCCGCTCTCCAACTGGGACCTTGTGGCCGTCGCGGGTGCGGGCGCTCCACTCCACGCCGCTGAGTTTTACGGCGCCGGTGGCGGCGATGTTGTCAATGTCCTCGGTGACGACGCCCACCATGCCGATCATCCGGTGGACGTTGGTGGGCAGAGGCTTCTGGATGCCCTTCTTTTTGGCCAGAGGCCGCAGACAGGCCAGCAGAATGGCCGACACCACCACAAAGCAAACCAGCTGCGCCTTGAAATTCAGGCCCAGCAAGGCCGCAATCATAGCGGCTGCGGCGCCGCCTGCAAACCAGACGGACACCATGGCATAGGTGACGCCCTCCACAATGCCCATGATAATGGCCACGGCCAGCCAGGCATATACCATCGCTGTCATTGGTTTCACTCCTTCCGTCGGCAGTTCGCCTTGTAGTTATTTTACTATGTTTTGCGTCGTTTGCCAATGCGTAAAGTCTGACAGAAAGAAATTTTACAAATTTGACACACTGTATGGTTTTTTCCATGCTTCTATGATAGAATGGCCGTTGAATCCCAAGAGAAAAGAGAAGAATTGAAACCATGTGCAACAAACTTATCTCCATCGTCAAAAAAGATGTGGTCCTGACGGTCGCGGCGGTATTGGCCCTGGTCTCCTGTTTCGTGGTGCCGCCGGACGGCAAGTACCTGTCCTACATCGACTGGAACACCCTGATCCTGCTGTTCTGCCTGATGCTCATTGTGGGCGGCCTCCGGGCCGAGGGCGTCTTTGAGTCCATTGGCCACAAACTCCTGGGCCGGGTCCGCACAGCACGGGGCGTGGTGCTGACGCTGGTGGGCCTTTGCTTTTTCAGCAGTATGTTTATTACCAATGATGTGGCCCTGATCACCTTTGTTCCCTTCGGCATCTTCCTGCTGGAGACGGCGGGCCTGTCCTCCCGGCTCTGTCTGGCCGTCACCTTGATGACCATCGCCGGTAATCTGGGCAGCATGGTCACCCCCATGGGCAACCCTCAAAACCTGTATCTCTACTCCATTTCCGGCCTGGGACTGGGAGACTTTCTGCTGCTGCTCCTGCCCTACGGCGCGGCGGCGGGTGTGCTGCTGGCCGCTTCCACGGTGGTGCGCTTCCCGGCCAAGGCCGTAACGGTCCCCGCCAAAACGCTGCCCGCCCTGCGGATGCGGTATGTCTTAGCCTATCTGGCCTTGTTCGCTCTGTGCCTGCTGACCGTGGCCGGAGTGCTGTCCAAACCGGTGGTGCTGGTCATTGTGGCCCTTGCCGTGCTGGTGCTGGACCGGCATCTCTTCCGGCGAGTGGACTATGCCCTATTGGTGACCTTCGTCTGCTTCTTTGTATTCGTGGGCAACATCAAGCGGCTGGAGGAATTGCAGGTGTTCCTCAGCGGCGCCCTGGCCGGGCGGGAGCTGCCCCTGTCGGTGCTCATCAGTCAGGTCATCAGCAACGTCCCCGCCGCCATTCTCCTGTCCAACTACACCGAAAATATCCCTGCTCTCCTCATCGGCACCAACCTGGGCGGCCTGGGCACCCTCATCGCCTCCATGGCCAGTCTGATCTCCTGGAAGCAGATCGCCGCCAAGGATGCCGCGCTGAAAAAGCCCTATTTCCGCACATTTACCCTGTGGAATGTGGGATTCTTGATCGTATTGTATCTGTTTTCCTGTCTGCTGCGGGCCGTCTGACCGGCCGGAAAGGATGTTACTGTTATGAATCACTTTACCTTCTGCGTCCCCTGTCTCTTCGGTCTGGAGGGACTGGTGGGCGATGAACTGCGCCGCATGGATGCCCAGAATGTCCAGGTGGAAAACGGCCGCGTCTACTTTGAGGGCGGCTGGGACACCATGGCCCGTGCCAATCTGCGGCTGCGTATGGGCGAACGGGTCCTCTTGAAGCTGGGCGCCTTCCGGGCCGACACCTGGGACGCCCTCTTTGACGGCGTAGCCGCCCTGCCCTGGGAACAGTTCATCCCCAAGGACGGCAAATTCCCCGTCAAGGGCTATAGTCTCAATTCCAAGCTCCATTCGGTCCCCACCTGTCAGGCCATGATTCAAAAAGCTGTGGCCAAGCGGCTGGGCGGCAAGTACCATTTGCAGCATTTGCCCGCCACGGGCCAGACGTATCAGATTCAGTTTTCCATTATGAAGGACATGGCGGAGCTGTATCTCGACACCTCCGGCGCGGGTCTCCATAAACGGGGCTACCGGGCCGTTGGCAACGACGCCCCCTTGCGGGAGACCCTGGCCGCCGCCATGGTCCATCTGGCCCGCTACCGGGGCCGGGACACCTTTGTGGACCCCTTCTGTGGCTCCGGCACCATTGTCATCGAGGCTGCCATGGCGGCCTTAAACCGGGCCCCCGGCCTGGGCCGGGGCTTCTCCGCCGAAAAGTGGCGGGAGGTGCCGGTGGAGGTGTGGCGGCAGGAGCGCACCGCCGCCATGGACCGGGAATACCGGGGCGACTACCGGATTTTCGCCAGCGACATCGACCCCCAAAGCCTGGCCATTGCCCAGTCCAACGCCAAAAAGGCCGGTATGGAATCGTATATCCAGTTCTCCGAGGCCGACGCCACCCGTCTGACCCTGCCCGAGGGCGGCGGCATTCTGGTGTGTAATCCGCCCTACGGCGAACGGATGCTGGAGCAGCGCAGCGCCCAAAAGCTGTACCAGCAGTATGGCCGCTATTTCAAGAATCTCGACGGCTGGAAGCTGTACCTTATCAGCTCCGAGCCGGAGTTTGAGCGGTACTTCGGCCGCAAGGCCGACAAAAAGCGCAAGCTGTACAACGGCATGATTCAGTGTAACCTCTTCATGTATTTCTGAGTGGAACGGAGCGTCTGCCATGAAGCATCTGTTTATAGTCAACCCCGCCGCCGGCAAAACGGACCGCACCGGCACCGTCAATGCCGCCGTGGCCTCCGCCTTTGTGGGCCGCAGCGATGAATATGAGGTGGTCGTATCCCGTGCTCCCGGCCACTGTACCAAGCTGGCCCGGGCCGCCTGTGAGACCGGGGAGGAACTGCGCATTTACGCCTGCGGCGGTGACGGCACCCTCAATGAGATTGTCAACGGCGTTATGGGTTTCCCCAACGCCGCCATCTCCTGCTATCCCCAGGGCACCGGCAACGATTTTATCAAGGTCTTTTCCGACCCCGACGCCTTCCGCCAGCTGCCCCTGCTGCTGGATGGGGAAGAGTCGGAATTCGACGTCATCGCCGTCAACGGCGACCGTTACGCCATCAATATCTGTTCCATGGGCTTCGACGCCCGCATTGGCACCCAGGTGGCCGACTATAAGCGTTTGCCCATGGTCAAGGGCAAGAGCGCCTATCTGCTGTCGGCCCTGGTCAACACCGTTCGGGGCATCACCGGCCCCTATACCATCACCCTGGACGACGGGCAGATTTTGGACGGCCGGAAAACTTTGGTCTGTATCGCCAATGGCCGCTGGTACGGCGGCTGTTTCAATCCGGTGCCCGAGGCCATGCCCGACGACGGATTGTTGGATGTGCTCATTGTGGAACCGGTAACCCGTATGACTGTGGCCGCCGCCATCGGCCGGTATCAGCACGGCCAGTATGCCCAGTATCCCAACCTCATCAGACACCACCAGTGCCGGAGCCTGCGCATCCAGTGCCCGGAGCCGGAGGGCGTCAACCTGGACGGCGAATTGCTCTTTTCCAAGGACGTCACGTTCTCCGTTGCGGACCAAAAAATCCGGTTTGTCCATCCCCGCGACATGGTCTGGTGAGACACACCGGCGATTTTGGGAGAAGAACACAGGAAAATCAAGATATCATCAGATATTCCAGTCCTTTTTGGACACCATCAGAAATATCGGCCCAGAATACCGGTATTTTGTGAAAAATTCCCTCTTGCACATTTTACACGACTGATTTATTATAATAGCTGTTAGCACTCGAGATAAATGAGTGCTAAAACCGACAAAACCAATCCACAGGAGACACACCTGTAGGGGTGCTCCTTTGTATGATGATTCTTAGGAGGTACGCAACATGAAACTGACTCCCCTTGCCGACCGCGTCCTGCTCAAGGCCATTGAGGCCGAAGAGACCACCAAGTCCGGCATTATTCTCTCCACCGCCAACAAGGAAAAGTCCGCTTTCTCCGAGGTTGTAGCCGTTGGCCCCGGCGGCATGGTGGATGGCGTGGAGGTCAAAATGACCGTTAAGCCCGGCATGAAGGTCGTGGTTGCCAAGTACAGCGGCACCGAGGTCAAGATTGACGACGCTGACTACACCCTGGTCAAGCAGTCCGACATTCTGGCCATTGTTGAGTAAGTTTTAGGAGGTTCACATAAATTATGGCAAAGCAGATTGTTTATGGTGAAGACGCCCGCAAGGCGCTGCAGTCCGGCATTGATCAGCTGGCAAATACCGTGAAAGTTACCCTGGGCCCCAAGGGCCGCAACGTGGTGCTGGGCAAGAAGTTCGGCAGCCCTGTGATCACCAACGATGGCGTTACCATCGCCAAGGAGATTGAGCTGAAGGACGTGTTCGAGAACATGGGCGCTCAGCTGGTGCGTGAAGTCGCCACCAAGACCAATGACATCGCGGGCGACGGT
>DVJJ01000117.1 GCA_018716875.1 Candidatus Avoscillospira avistercoris | reverse complement strand
TTCAGAACCTTTAATGATACTCCGTATGGTCGGAGTGCCGGGATTCGAACCCGGGGCCTCTTGGACCCGAACCAAGCGCGATACCAAACTTCGCCACACCCCGTAACGCTCATTTATTATAGTAGGTTTTCTCATGCTTGTCAAGTGATTTCCATGAGAATACTTCCGCTTTCTCCCGCATATTCTGCCATGAGGTGGTTTCTCTTCATGGTTTTTCTGCACATCGACCCCGGATGGCTGGTTCTGATGGCCCTGCTTTGGTATTGGGACCCCCTGGGATGTTTCTATCCCTTCTGCGCCGCCATGGCCCTTCATGAGCTGGGCCATCTGGCGGCTCTTTCCCTGCTTCGCGTCCCCGTCCGGCGAATGCGGCTGGACCTCAGCGGCGCGGTCCTGGAAACCGGCGCCACCGACTACCGCCGGGAACTTCTCTGTGCCCTGGCCGGTCCTGCCGCCAACGGCCTGGGGCTTTTTTTCTGGGACATGTTTCCCCTCTTCGCCCGCTGTTGTCTGCTGTTGGGGGCGTTCAACCTGCTGCCTCTGCCGCCCCTAGATGGTGGAAAAGCCCTGCGGGCCTTTCTGCTGCTGCGATGCAATACGGCCACGGCCTTTGCCGCGCTGATGGCCGTCACCTGGGTGACGGCGGCGGCCCTGATGCTATGGGCACTATGTCTGACAACGGATCACGGCCTGTGGCCTGTGGCGGCAGCAGGGCTGGCCCTGCTGCGGCTGACCCTTACCATGAAAAAGCATTTGTAAATCCCGGCTGTACCCTGTATAATGGAGACAAATCTATACGAAAGAGGCCCAATATGACCACATTACTGGAACGCATTTTGCCAACGGTGCAAAAGCCTGCCCGCTATGTGGGCGGTGAATACAATCAGATCGTCAAGGACAAAGCCCAAGTGGACGTCCGGGTGGCGTTCTGTTTCCCCGACACCTACGAAATCGGTATGTCCAATCTGGGCATGCGCATTCTCTACGGCGTCATGAACCATCAGCCTAACGTCTGGTGTGAGCGGGTATTTGCCCCCTGGGGCGACATGGAAGAACAGATGCGCAAGCATAATCTGCCCCTGTGGGCGCTGGAGAGCCACGACCCGGTGAAGGACTTTGATCTCATTGCCTTTACGGTGGGCTACGAAATGAGCTATGCCAACATCCTCAACATGCTGAATCTGGCCCAGGTGCCCCTCCACGCTGCCGACCGCCACGACCTGAAAAACATCGTCTTTGCCGGCGGCGCCTGCATGTACAACTCGGAACCGCTGGCCGACTTCATCGACTTTTTCTCCCTGGGCGAGGGCGAGGACAGCACGGTGGAAATTCTGGAATTGTACACCAAAGCCAAGTCCGAACACTGGACCAAGGACCAATTCCTGCTGGAAGTCTCCAAAATTGAGGGTATGTACGTCCCCTCCTTCTACGAGCATACCTACAACGAGGACGGCACCTTAAAAGCCATCACGCCCAAAAACGGCGCACCCAAGACGGTAACAAAGCGCATTGTGCACGATCTGGACCATGCCTTCTACCCCACAAAGGATATTGTCCCCTCCACGGAAATCGTCCACGACCGGACCAACTTGGAGGTGTTCCGGGGCTGTATCCGAGGCTGCCGGTTCTGTCAGGCCGGCTTTACCTACCGGCCCCTGCGGCCCCGCAGCGTGGAGGTGCTGACCCGTCAGGCCAAGGAAGCGCTGGAGGATTCCGGCAATCATGAGATCACCCTTTCCAGCCTGTCCACCTCCGATTATAAGCAGTTGGAAGCGCTGGCCAACGATCTGCTGGACTACTGCACCCCCCGCAAGATCAATCTGTCTCTCCCCTCTCTGCGAGCCGACAATTTCTCTCGGGAATTGATGGAAAAGGTCCAGAAGGTCCGGAAATCGGGCCTGACCTTTGCCCCCGAAGCCGGTACCCAGCGGCTTCGCGACGCCATCAACAAAAACGTCACCGAGGAAGAGGTTCTGGAGACCTGCGCCACGGCCTTTGAGGGCGGCTGGAGCAGCGTCAAGCTGTATTTTATGTTGGGTCTGCCCACAGAAACCGACGAGGATGTGCTGGGTATTGCCGATCTGGTATACAAGATTCTCAAGACGTGGCGGGAAAAGGCCACCAACCGGAAACGGGGCTGCCGCATCAGTGTGGCTACGGCGTATTTTGTGCCCAAGCCCTTTACGCCCTTCCAGTGGGAGGCGCAGATTTCCCCCGAGGAGTACACCCGCCGCCAGCGGCTTTTGAAAGAGCACATGCCCGCCAAGAGCGTGGACTATAAGTGGCATGAATCGAGCCTGAGCCGTCTGGAAGCCGTATTGGCCCGGGGCGACCGCCGGTTGGGCGCTGTGTTGGAGCATGCTGTTCTCCACGGGGCCAAACTGGACGGCTGGGACGAGTATTTCCGGTACGATTTGTGGTTGGACGCGTTCCAAGCCTGCGGCATCGATCCGGATTTCTACACCCGGGAGCGGCGCGAGGACGAGCTGCTGCCCTGGGACACCATTGATGTGGGCGTAAAAAAGCAGTTCCTCCAAAAGGAGCGGAAAGCCGCTTACGCTTCCACCATCACCCCCGATTGCCGGACCCAGTGCACCGGCTGCGGGGCCAATCTGCTCTATCCGGAGGGACCCTGCGATGCGTAGAATTTTATTTGAAAAGACCGGCAACGGCATCTGGATTTCCCATCTGGATTTGATGCGGATTTTGCAGCGGGCATTCCGCCGCAGCGGCATTCTGTTGAAGCACACCCAGGGATTCAACCCCCATGCCTTTGTTTCCCTGGCTCTGCCCCTTTCCGTGGGCACGGCCAGCCGGTGCGAACTGTTGGATTTTGAATTGGCCGAATCGGAGGCCGCCGTGGATACGGCGTCTCTGCCGGAACGGCTCAACGCCGCGCTGCCCGATGGCATCCATTGTGTCTTGGGCTACGACGGCGGGCGGAAACTCAAGGAGCTGACCCATCTGCAAGTGGAGGTCCGGCTGGAATATGACCAGGGTGTTCCCGTCGGGGCGGTGGACGCCATCGACGGTCTGTTCCATGGGGAAACGCTGGTGGTGGAAAAGCGGTCCAAAAACGGACCGGTGGAGCAGGACATTCTGCCCATGGTGAAAACCATAACCGTTTCCACTGAGGATGAAAACACGGTGCTGCTGTCGGCGGTGATCTGCGCACAGAATCCGTCGCTAAATCCGGACTTGCTGGCTAAGGCAGTCGGTACGCACCTGCCGGACTTTGCTCCGGACTTTGCCAAGAGTATGCGGATTGAGATGTTGACCCAGGACGGTACGCCGTTCCGATAAGCAAAAAATTCCGAGTTTGCCATGCAAACTCGGAATTTTTTATCCTTCGGCGTAACGGGACAAGAACTGTCTCGTCCGCTCCTCTTTCGGGTCCTCAATAACCTGTCGGGCCGGGCCCTGCTCCACAATCAAACCGCCGTCCATAAAGATGACCTGATCCGCCACATCCCGTGCAAAGGCCATTTCATGGGTGACGATAATCATGGTGGTTTTCTGCTCCGCCAAGCCACGGATGACCCGCAGCACCTCGCCGGTCAACTCCGGGTCCAATGCCGACGTAGGCTCATCAAAGCATAAGATATCGGGATGCAGCGCCAGCGCTCTGGCAATGGCTACCCGCTGCTGCTGTCCGCCGGACAGCTGGTGGGGATAGTGGTCCTCCCGTGCCGCCAAGCCGATATCGGCCAGCAGTTTCCGCCCCTCCTCCCGGATATCCTCCAGAATACGCTTTTTATTCTGCTTATAGTCGGGGTACTCCTTGGCCAGCAATTCCTTGGCCAGCGTCACATTTTGCAGCGCCGTATACTGGGGAAACAGGTTAAAGGACTGGAACACCATACCGAAATGGAGCCGTTTCCGGCGCACATCGGCTTCCCGCTGGGTGGTGGGGTCATCGGCATCAAAAATACAATCTTCCTTGATGTAAATACGACCGCTGCTGGGCTTTTCCAGGAAGTTAAGACACCGCAGCAGCGTCGTTTTGCCGCTGCCGGACGAGCCGATGATAGCCAATGCCTGTCCGGCTTCCAGATTAAAACTGATATCCTGGAGGACCTTGGTTTTGTCAAAGTGCTTTTCCAGGTTCTGTACTTGTAAAATCGCCATAGGGACCTCCCATCACCGGAAAAATGCCAGCTTCTTTTCCACCCAGTTAAGGAACAGCGTCACCAGACCGCTGAACACCAGGTAGTACACCGCCGTAAAGAACAGAGGCCACACCAGACCGGAATAGCCCATATTACTTTTCAGGAAGGACTCGCCCATAAAGATGATTTCCTGCAAGGAAATCACGCGGGCCAGAGACGTATCCTTGACCAGGGTGATGACCTCGTTGGACACCGGCGGTACAATGCGCTTGACCATTTGCAGCAGCGTCACATGACGGAAGATCTGCCCCTTGGTCATGCCCAAAACCTGCCCGGCCTCCTGCTGGCCTACAGGCACACCCTGGATGCCGCCCCGGTAGATCTCCGAGAAATAGCAGGCGTAGTTGATGATAAACGTCACGCAGGCGGCCACCATACGGCTGGAGGTGCCGCCGGGCCAGTTGAACCAGCCCACCATACCCGGCACATAGAACAGGGCAATCAATTGCAGCACCAGGGGGGTGCCGCGGACAATCCACACCACCAGACGGCAGATGGCGCTGATGGGCCGGAGTCCCCAGACGGCATTGAGCCACCGGGGATTCCCCTTATTTTGCAAAAAGCGCAAAGGCGCCCAGCGGTTCATGGAGCCCAGGCAGATTAGCAGGCCCAGGGGCAGCGAGCCGATGAGGGTGATAAAAAACAGCTGCAACGTCCGGATACAGCCGGTGTTGATGGCCGATACAACGGTACGAAATTCGTCACTGGCGAAAAATTCTAACATGGAATCGTCCTCTCTTTGGGGATGATGCAAACGACACCACAAGGCAGAGCGCATTCCGCGCTCTGCCTCGCAGTCGAAACACAGCAGATTATTCCAGAATCACAGATTCCTGCAAGCCGTAGGTGGTAGCCACTTCCAGAACGGTACCATTGGAGACCTGCTCCGCCCAGAACGTATTGAACGCTTCGGTCACATCGGAGCCCTTGCGGAAGCCCACGCCATATTCCTCCGATTCCAAGCCCTGGGCCTCGTTGAGGTTCAGGCTGTAGGTCAGGTCGGCGTAGGAGGTGCCCTCGCCCACCATGGCGCCGGCCATCAGCAGGTCGATAACCGCGGCGTCGGAGGTACCGGCAGCCACTTCCATCAGGGCGTTGGACTGGGCCTGTACCGGCACGGTGGCGGCGCCCAAAGCCTGGGCGGCAGCTTCACCGGCAGAGCCGGACTCCACAGCCACGGTATAGCCCTCCAAGCTGGTAAGGTCCTTGAAATCGGCGGCCTTGTCGGCTTTGGTCACCAAAACCTGGGCGTTGAGACAATAGGGTTCGGAGGTGCTCATGGCGGAGGTCACATCGTCGGTCAGCGTCATACCGTTCCAGACACAGTCGATGCTCTTGTTGTCCAGCTCCATAATCTTATAATCCCAGGTAATTTCCTGGAACTGCACTTCCACGCCCAGGGATTCGGCGAACTTCTTGGCCATATCGGCGTCGAAGCCAATCCACTCGTCGCTTCCCTCTTCCTTATAGTCCATGGGGGCGAAGTTGGTCATACCCACCACCAAAGTACCTTTGTCCTTGATGTACTGCAAATCCGATGCAGCAGCGTCGCCGGTCTCTCCGGCGGCAGCGTCATCCCCGGCAGTGGTGTCCGTGCTCTCGGCGGTGTCGCCGGTATTGCCGGTCTCGGCGGTGCTGTCATCGGCAGCAGGGGCCTGGGTATCCTTGGAGCCACAAGCGCCCAGGGACAAGACCATCATCAGGGCCAGCAGCAGTGCAAGCAGCTTTTTCATATCGATAAATCCTCCATCAAAAAACATGGTGTTGTGTTCTTGTGGAGGTATTTTATCATGCTAAAGTGCTAATGTAAAGAACTATCTTATCGGAATTGTGCCTGTAAATCCGCTGTAATTTTGTGCAGTTTCTCCAAATCCACCAGATTGGCGTTGCAAAGCTCCCGCAAAGACAGGAGAATGCCCAGCTTGGCATGGTACCAGGTCAGTCCACCCTGGAAATACACCGCATAGGGCGGGCGGATAGGACCGTCAGCGGACAATTCGATGGAGGAGCCCTGGACGAACGCACCGGCAGCCATAATCACCGGGTCATCATAACCGGGCATGTCCCAGGGCAGCGGCGTCGCGAAGCTGTCCACGGGCGCTGCCTCCTGGATGCCCTTACAGAACGCAATCATGGCGGCTTCGGAGCCCAGCTCCACAGCCTGGATGATATCGTGGCGGGACTCGGTGCCGTTGGGCACCACAGGGAAGCCAAGTCGCTCGTAGAGGTTGGCGGCGAAAATTGCGCCCTTCAGTGCGCCGGATACCACGGTGGGGGCCAGGAAAAAACCCTGATAGAATGCGGGCATAATACCCAGGTTGGCGCCCACCTCCTGGCCCAGGCCGGGGGCGCTGAGCCGGTAGGCGCAGCGCTCGACACACTCCGTCGTGCCGCAGATATAGCCGCCGATGGGGGCCAGTCCGCCGCCGGGGTTTTTAATGAGACTGCCCACAATCATATCGGCTCCCACGTCGGAAGGCTCGATGGTTTCGACAAACTCGCCGTAGCAGTTGTCCACCATGCACAGGACGTCGGGCTTACATTCCTTACAGAAGGCAATCAGCTTGCCGATCTGCTCCACGGAAAAGGTGGGGCGGGTGGCGTAGCCCTTGGACCGCTGGATGGTGATCAGCTTTGTCTTGGGGCCGATGGCTTGCCGGATGCCGTCATAGTCAAAGGTGCCGTCAGCCAGCAAATCCACCTGCCGGTAGGACACGCCGTACTCCTTGAGAGAGCACTGGGAGGGCCGAATGCCGATGACCTCTTCCAGGGTGTCATAGGGACGGCCCACTGGGGACAGCAGCTCGTCACCGGGCCGCAGATTGGCGCTGAGGGCCACGGCCAACGCATGGGTGCCGCAGGTGATCTGGGGCCGCACCAGGGCGGCTTCCGTATGGAAACAGTCGGCATAGACCTTTTCCAGGGTGTTCCGGCCCACATCGTCATAGCCATAACCGGTGGTGGCGGCGAAACAGGACGCGCCCACCCGGTTGACCTGCATAGCGTGGAGGACCTTGGCCTGGTTATACTCGGCCACCTGGTCAATGGCCGCAAAACGGACGCGGAGGCTGTCCAGGACAGCCTCCCCGTAGGCCAGCACCGCCGGGCTGACGCCCATGGTGCCGTACAGTTCTTCTAAACTCACAGAACGCTCTCCTTTTTTACAGCGCCGCAGGCTCCATGGCAGCGTGGAGCTGATCGGTGATGGCGTTGCGGAAAATGGGCGTAGCGTGCATGTGAAGCATTTGCAGCGCCGGAGCCGACTGGTTGACGGGCACCTTGCCGCCGGTGGACAGATCGATGTCCAGAATCCAGCGGGTCTCCTTGTCCTCGGGCTGGCCGGCACGGCGGATCATGCCGGGGGCGGAACGCATTTTCAGACGGCAGCCACCGGCCAGCGCCATATCCACATCCATGGTGCAGCGGCCCACGGACTGCTCCTGGACATCCTCCTCGGCCAGCATGCCCAGAACGGCGGGAGACAGCAGATCCTTCCAGCTGATGCCCTCCAGGCCCAGCTCCCGACGGGAGATGGCGTTCATATACCGCAGGCCCACGCGCTCAAAGTAGGCAGGCTCATAGATCCGAATAAAGCTGGCCAAAGCCTGGTCCAGCATCCGGGCGAACTCCTCCCAGCTGTCGTACCGGCGGCAGGTCAGGGCAATGAAGCTGTTGGTCAGGTTCAGTCTCCAGCGGCCGTCCTCAGAGATAAAGTGGTAATTGGTCACAGGGGGCTGGGTCTGGACCGTGGGATTGGCGGTGCCCATACCGGCCACCTTGGGGGCGGGCTGGTCCTGGTGTTTCTGGTACACGGGGAACGCAGCGCGGATGGCTTCCTGGAACTCGGCAGGCTCCTTCTCGCTGATGGAAAGAATGGTGGGGAACCGCAGCTGGCAGATGACCTCCAGCAGGGGGCTCTTCTCATAATGGCAGCGGTCTACTTGTTCAAACATTTAAAATCACCTCATAGGGAATATAGTCATACGGTATTAGTATACCGCATTACGGGAAAAATGCAAGTAAAGTTCTGTGGAATGCACGGAAATTGTCAACCAGTTCCCGCAGGAAGTGAGGCACTCTGTTCGTATTTGCAGGGCGGTCAGACCCGATTCCCTTTCCCCCACTGTCATTCTGAAAGTTTCGCATCAGGAGGCATTGTTTTGATTGTTTTCTGGACCCTGCTGCTCCTGGCCGTCATCGCCGCGGCGGGCTGGGTGGCCCTGCTGTTTGCCATGGGCCGGGGGCGGCTCTTTGACCCCCGCAGTCCCCGGCTGCTGCTGCACAGCACTTGGGACCAATTTGAGATTCCGATTCTGGCCGGTGCCGCCTGGATTGCGTCCCAGGAGACGGAGCACCAGACCTTGGAGAGCTTCGACGGCCTGACGCTCCACGCCCGGCTGCTGCCGGCGGCGGGTCCGGCCCGGGGCACCATTCTGCTGTTCCACGGCTACCGCTCCATGGCTGCCGTGGATTTCAGCGCCACAGCCAAAGCCCTCCACGATGAGGGGTTCCATCTGCTGCTGGTGGACCAGCGGGCCCACGGCCACAGTCAGGGCCGATGGATTACCTATGGCGTCAACGAGCGGCAGGACTGCACCGCCTGGGCCTGGCACTGTTACCGTCGGTTTGGCCCAAACCATCCTCTGTTCCTCTACGGCATGTCCATGGGGGCCACCACGGTGCTGCTGGCGGCGGGGCTGGGGCTGCCGCCCACGGTCCAGGGCATTCTGGCCGACTGTGGCTTTACGGCTCCGGTGGCCATTCTGCGCCATGTGCTGAGCCGGTTCTGCCGTCCCCTGTCCGCTCCCCTGCTGTGGCTGCTGCGGTGGTACGCCCGGTGGCTGCTGCATGTGGATTTGGACTGCTGTTCCACACCGGCGGCACTGCACCGGACCCGGCTGCCGGTGCTGCTGCTCCACGGTGTGGACGACAGTTTTGTACCCATGGACATGAGCCGGGAGGCTGCGGCGGCCTGCGGCGGTTACCATCAACTATATCTGGTGACCAACGCCGGTCACGGCGGCGCCGGATGGGTTGACCGTAACGGTTATTTATCGGCTGTCAAGGGCTTTCTCCACAATTTTCTCCACGACATCCCTTAGAAAGACAGAGAAGACAGCCACCATATCTTGTGTGTTTTCGCCAATCTTACACAAGATATATTGACACGGCCCGCTCCTGCCGTTTATAATAGCCCCACTCCGCAAGGCTGGGCAGCACACCGGTCCAGCGGCTGCGATACGTGTTACCGTCCATTCCATCGGAAGCGCTTCCGATGGAATTTCGTATGAGAATAGGGAGTTGTTTCTATATGAAAATCATCAAGCGCAACGGTTCCGAGGCCGTCTTTGATATCACCAAGATCATCCAGGCCATTGGCCGCGCCAACCGGACCGCCGCCGAAAACGAGCAGCTGACCCCCACCCAGATTCAGCGCATTGCCGAGCGGGTGGAGCTCAACTGCCGGGAGATGAACCGGTCCCCCGGTGTGGAGGAAATTCAAGACCTGGTGGAGACGCAGATCATGGCCCATGGAGCTTACGATGTAGCCAAAAAGTACATCACCTACCGCTACACCCGCAATCTGGTCCGGCAGGCCAACACCACCGACGATCAGATTCTCAGCCTTATCGAGTGCAACAACGAGGAGGTCAAGCAGGAGAACTCCAACAAGAACCCCACGGTCAATTCGGTGCAAAGAGACTACATGGCCGGTGAGGTTTCCAAGGACATCACCCGGCGCATTCTGCTGCCCCAGGATATTGTGGAAGCCCACGAGGCGGGCATCATCCATTTCCACGACTCCGACTACTTCGCCCAGCACATGCACAACTGCGATTTGGTGAATCTGGAGGACATGCTGCAAAACGGCACGGTCATTTCCGGTACCATGATTGAAAAGCCCCACAGCTTTTCCACGGCCTGCAACATCGCCACGCAGATCATCGCCCAGGTGGCTTCCAACCAGTACGGCGGCCAGTCCATTTCCCTGGCCCATCTGGCTCCCTTTGTCCAAGTGAGCCGGGAGAAAATCCGCCGCAGCGTGGAACGGGAGGTCCAGGCCATGGGCCGTCCCCTGCCCGAGGCATTGGTCACGCAGATGGTGGAAAACCGTCTGCTGGACGAGATTCAGCGGGGTGTCCAGACCATCCAATACCAGGTGGTAACGCTGCTGACCACCAACGGACAAGCCCCCTTCGTCACGGTGTTTATGTACCTGGGCGAGGCCAAGAGCGAGCGGGAAAAGGCCGATCTGGCGCTCATTATTGAGGAAGTGCTGAAACAGCGCTATCAGGGCGTCAAGAACGAGGCCGGTGTGTGGGTGACCCCCGCCTTCCCCAAGCTGATCTATGTGCTGGAGGAGGACAACATCCACAAGGACTCCCCCTACTACTATCTGACGGAGCTGGCCGCCAAGTGTACAGCCAAGCGTCTGGTGCCCGACTACATCAGCGAAAAGAAGATGAAGGAGCTGAAGGAGGGCAACTGCTTCCCGGTCATGGGCTGCCGCTCCAATCTGAGCCCCTGGAAAAACGAAAAGGGCGAATATCAGTTCTACGGCCGTTTCAATCAGGGCGTTGTCACGCTGAATCTGCCGGATATCGCTCTGTCCTCCGGCGGCGATGTGGACAAGTTCTGGAAGATTTTTGACGAACGTCTCGACCTGTGCTACCGGGCTTTGATGTGCCGTCACAACCGTCTGAAAGGCACGCTGTCCGACGCGGCCCCCATTCTGTGGCAGTACGGCGCCTGCGCCCGGCTGGCCAAGGGCGAGCCCATTGACAAGCTGCTGTACGGCGGTTACTCCACCATCTCCCTGGGTTATGCGGGCCTGTATGAGTGCGTCAAGTACATGACCGGCAAGTCCCACACGGACCCGTCGGCCACGCCCTTTGCTCTGGACATCATGAAGTATATGAACGACGCCTGCAACCGCTGGAAACAGGAAACCACCATCGGCTTCGGCATCTACGGCACACCGTTGGAATCCACCACCTATAAGTTTGCCAAGTGCCTGCAAAAGCGGTTCGGCATCATTCCCGGCGTGACGGACAAGTCCTACATTACCAACAGCTATCACGTCCATGTGACGGAGGAAATCGACGCCTTCTCCAAGCTGTCCTTTGAAGCCCAGTTCCAGGCGTTGTCCACCGGCGGCGCCATCAGCTATGTGGAAGTGCCCAATATGCAGCATAATCTGGACGCGGTTCTGGCCGTCATTCGGTATATCTACGATAATATTATGTATGCGGAGCTGAATACCAAGAGTGATTTCTGCCAGGTCTGTAACTACGACGGAGAAATTGAGATTCAGGAGGACGAAGACGGTAAGCTGGTCTGGGTGTGTCCCCAGTGCGGCAACCGGGACCAG
>DVJJ01000116.1 GCA_018716875.1 Candidatus Avoscillospira avistercoris | reverse complement strand
TCCTCTGGGCCGTCCGCCGTCAAATTCTGGACACGTTCTTTTTGTACATATTGCACGCCAAGGGCATAGTCCCTTTGGGAAAATATTCTTTTGATGTCATCCTCTTGCCAAATCATTGGGAATCCCTCCTGCTGGTGGAACGTTGTCGTTGCTTTGGCTGCACGGTAGCGGCATCGGCTCTTTTTTCAGGTAAGTCAACCGCTATGGAGTCATCCAGCGGATTGATACCATTGGCCAGCTTGTCCAGATACCCCTTGGCGTGTTTCATGAGTTCCAGTTCTGTCATGGCTTATTCCCCCTTTTTCCAACATCATTAGCAAGAAGTTTGGCAGAAGCAAGGGCATATTCCCTGCGGCTGTTGCTTAATGTATGCTCCATCATAGATCGTGTCCTTGAGTTTAAATGGTTTGATTGATTATACCACAAAGCAGCGTATTCTCAAAATCTCATTCACCGTTTTAACTACACCAGATATCTTTTTCCAGCGTAATTGCAGTATCATCAGAACCCTGCTCTCTGACGTGGAATCACGCTCCCATTTTCCGCATACACTCCACCAGTGAAAGAATTAGAGGAGTGTTGCAGCTTGAAGGAGAACATCGAGGAACGGGCCTGCCGTCTGGCTGTTTACATGATTGAGAACCGCGCCACCGTCCGGGTTGCGGCGCAGAAATTCGGAATCAGCAAAAGTACCGTACATAAAGACCTTTCCGAACGCCTTCCCCTCTGCAATCGCGTTCTGTATGACCAGGTCAAATCCCTTTTGGAGCAGAACAAGGCCGAACGCCACATTCGCGGCGGCATGGCAACCCGCAACAAATTCAAACCGCCCTGACCAAACACCGCCGCCGTTGCTGTGCCTTCGGCGGCGGTGTTTGACTGTAATGGAATTATCAAGGCCATATGTTATCGCAGCAGCGACAGCGCAATCGCCTTTTTTATTGTACAGATTGCACAATTCATACAATATAGTTTGAATCATTTGTACAATCGTTTTTCTTTTTGTCTTTATTGTACAAAAAACTTTTTGATTTGCTGAAATATTTTCAGAAATCAGTTGAAACTTTCCATTACTTGCCGTATACTAGCTGTAACAGAGGGGCTGCGGCCCACCTCTTACTGGTTAAATTGAACACCATCAAGATTCAGGAGGGCGATCATCATGTACAATCGTATTTACAACTTCTCCGCCGGTCCGGCCACCATGCCGGAGCCTGTGCTCGAAGAAATCCGCGACGAGATGCTCAATTACCGCGGCAGCGGCATGTGCGTCATGGAAATGAGCCATCGCTCCAAGGTGTTCCAGACCATCGTGGACGAGGCCGAGCAGGACCTGCGGGACCTGATGGGCATTCCCGACAATTACCATGTGCTCTTTATCCAGGGCGGCGCTACCCTGCAATTCTCCATGATTCCCATGAATCTGCTGAAAAACGGCGTGGCCGACTACATCATCACCGGCAGCTGGTCCAAGAAAGCCTATCAGGAGGCCAAGAAGTTCGGCAAGATCAATGTACTGGCCTCCAGCGAGGACAAGAATTTCTCCTACATCCCCGACTGCTCCGACCTGCCCGTGGACCCGGAGGCCGATTACGTCTACATCTGCGAAAATGAGACCATCCACGGCACCACCTATCAAACGCTGCCCAACACCAAGGGAAAAATTCTGGTGGCCGATCAGTCCTCCATGTTCCTGTCCAAGCCCTGCAACGTCTCCGACTACGGCATGATCTATGCCGGCGTCCAGAAGAACGTGGGCCCCGCCGGCATGGTCATCGCCATCATCCGCAAGGACCTGATCCGGGACGACCTGGGCGACAAGCTGCCGGTCTATATGAACTACAAGACCCACGCCGACAGCGGTTCCATGTACAACACCCCCAATTGTTGGGCCATCTACTGCTGCGGCAAGGTCTTTAAGTACCTCAAGAGCATCGGCGGTCTGGAAGCCATGCACAAGCTCAATCTGGACAAGGCCAAGGTGCTCTATGATTTCCTGGACCAGTCCAAGCTGTTCCGCGGCACCGTGGAGCCGGAGTTCCGGTCTCTTATGAACGTGCCCTTTGTCACCCCCACCAAGGAGCAGGACGCCGATGTGGTGGCCGCCACCAAGGCCGCCGGCTTCGACAACCTCAAGGGCCACAAGAGCGTAGGCGGTCTCCGGGCCTCCATCTACAACGCCATGCCCAAGGATGGCGTTGTGGCCCTGGTGGACTTCCTCAAGAAGTACGAAGCCGAGCACGGCTAATCCCCATTCCCCCACCCCACTTTCAGAAACGGAGGATAACCCCATGATGCGGATTCTCGTAACCGACGGTATGGATCAACAGGCCGTATCCCAGCTGCGGGCAAACGGTCATGAAGTCGTGGAACAATTCTATGAGCCGGACCAGCTGGGCGCTGCCCTGCGGGAGTTTGACGCGGTCGTCATTCGCAGCGCCACCAAAATTCGCGCCCCGCACATTGAACAGGCCAAGGGTTCCCGACTGAAGCTCATCATCCGGGCCGGTGTCGGCATCGACAACATCGATGTAGCCGACGCCGAAGCCGCCGGCATTGCCGTGCGCAACACTCCCGGCGCGTCTTCCGCCGCCGTGGCAGAGCTGGCCCTGGCCCATATGTTCTCCTGCGCCCGGTATGTGTCCATTGCCGGGCACACCATGCGGGAGGGCAAATGGGAGAAAAAAGCCTACAGCAAGGGCGTGGAAATCTGCGGCAAAACCTTGGGCATCTGGGGCTATGGCCGCATCGGCATGGCCCTGGCCCGGATGGCCCACGGTCTCGGTATGACGGTGCTGGTCAACAACCGTTCCGGCAAGACGGCAGGCCCCGATGACCCGGCAAAATGGGTTCCTGTGGACGAGTTGCTGGCCCAGGCGGACTTTATTTCGCTAAATATGCCCTCAATTGAAGCAAAGCCCTTGATAAATCGGGAAAGTATTGCTAAAATGAAAGACGGAGTGATTCTCATCAACACCTCCCGCGGCAGCAATATCGACGAGGACGCCCTGCTGGACGCCCTCAACAGCGGTAAGGTCCGCGCTGCCGGTCTGGATGTGTACGCTGAGGAGCCCACCAAAAACGAAGCGCTCTACCAGCATCCCGCCGTCTCCTGCACGCCCCACATCGGCGCCGGTACCCGCGAGGCCCAGGGCCGCATCGGCATGGAAATCGTCGAGATCATCGAGAGCTTCGGCTGATCCCCTCCGCCGTTGGGCGGCGTCTGCCGCGTGAAGGACATCTATTATGTAAGGAGCATCATGAGTATGAATGCGTACATCAACAGCGTCATTGAGAACGTGAAGAAGAAGTATGCCCACGAGCCCGAGTTCGTGCAGTCGGTGGAAGAGGTGTTTTCCTCCATCGAGCCGGTCATCAATGCCCATCCCGAGTATGAGAAAGCCGACCTGCTGACCCGTATGGTGGAGCCGGAGCGGATGTTCACCTTCCGCGTCTGCTGGATGGCCGACGATGGCCAGTGGCACACCAATACCGGTTACCGCTGCCAGTTCAACGGCGCCATCGGCCCCTATAAGGGCGGTCTGCGGTTCCATCCCTCTGTCTATCCCGGCATCATCAAGTTCCTGGGCTTCGAGCAGACCTTCAAGAACTCTCTGACGGGCCTGCCTATTGGCGGCGCCAAGGGCGGTTCCGACTTCGACCCCCGCGGCAAGTCTGACGCTGAGATTATGCGCTTCTGCCAGAGCTTTATGACGGCTCTGTATCGTTACATCGGCCCCGATGTGGACGTACCCGCCGGTGATATCGGCACCGGCAGCCGCGAAATCGGCTACCTGTACGGCCAGTACCGCCGCCTGAAGGGCACCTTTGAGAACGGCGTTCTCACCGGCAAAGGTCAGAGCTACGGCGGCTCTCTGATCCGTCCCGAGGCCACCGGTTACGGTGCAGTTTACTACCTGTGCGAGGTCCTCAAGCATGAGAACGACACCATCGAGGGCAAGACCATTGCCTGCGCTGGTTTCGGCAATGTGACCTGGGGCATCTGCAAGAAGGCCACGGAGCTGGGCGCCAAGGTGGTCACCCTGTCCGGTCCCGACGGCTATGTCTACGACGCCGACGGTATCAATACCCCTGAGAAAATCGCCTATCTGGTGGAGATGCGCAACAGCGGCCGGGACAAGGTCCAGGATTATGCCGACAAGTTCTGTGTACCGTTCTACGCCGGCGAGAAGCCCTGGGGCGTCAAGGCCGACATTATCATGCCCTCCGCCACCCAGAACGACGTGAATCTGGACGAGGCCAAGAAGATCGCCGCCAACGGCGTCAAGTATTACATTGAGGTGGCCAATATGCCCACCACCAATGATGCCCTGGCCTATCTGATGGAGCAGAAGGGCATGATTGTGGCCCCCTCCAAGGCCGTCAACGCTGGCGGCGTCGGCGTCTCCGCCCTGGAGATGAGCCAGAACTCCGAGCGTCTGAGCTGGACCGCCGAAGAGGTGGACGAGCACCTGCATCGCATGATGGTCAATATCCACAACGCTTCCGCCGAAGCTGCTGAGGAGTACGGCCTGGGTTACAACCTGGTGGCCGGTGCCAATATCGCCGGCTTCAAGAAGGTTGCCGCCGCCATGATGGAGCAGGGCGTGTTCTAATCCTGAAACAGCACCAACCGGGTGCGCTGCACAGCAGCGCACCCGGTTTTCTCACACTTTCTTGGGTAATTTTTTCATCACACGCATACACGCTGACCGTGCTCAGGTTGTTTTTACACGAAATCGGCCCATATAGTCAATGGTCAGTGACGCCAATGCCGCCTTTTGCGTATTCTTTGCGTTCTTCGACAATTCTTCCATATACTGGTCATAAAAGTTCAGCAGACTTTCGCCGGTAGACGCCATCCAATAGCTGCCATTCTGCTGATTGCCGGAACCATACTCTCTGACTTTCTGAACGAAGTTGCCCCTGGCAGAATAATCACTGCGATCAACGCCGAACGGCACCGGCTCCAGCAGCGTTTTCTGTCCTGATGTATA
>DVJJ01000115.1 GCA_018716875.1 Candidatus Avoscillospira avistercoris | reverse complement strand
GGGGTCAGCGCATCCGTATGGGTGATAAATTTTTCACCGGTGGTGTCGTCTTCCACATAAATCCATTCATAGGTATAGGTGTGATTGGAAGCCGTGCCGCCGGTGGCCATACTGTGTTGCGAGGTCCGGTGGCCGGTCATGTTGGCATCCAGTTTGGCAATATTGCCGTTGCTCCAGTACTTTTGAACGTAATTGGTTGTTTCGTCAACCAGAGCGCTGGCGGCGTCATAGGCGACGCCGGACGCCACATTTTCCAGCATGGTGTCCAGCATGGCCGCTTCCGGCATGGTGTAAACGCCCGTTGTCCACATGGCGAAAATGCCCAGGCAGGTGCCCAAAAACGTGGGAATCATCAGAATCACCAGCAAAAATGATACGACTTTCGCCCACAGCCGATGGGTCAGGGGGATTTTTTGACGGGAGACGGCTGCTTCCGCCGCCGTTTCCGGTTTGGTAAACCATTTCATATGGATGCCTCCTCATTCCATTTTGTAGCCCCGGCCCCACACCACTTTCAGATGGCGCGGCTCCGAAGGCGTAATCTCCACTTTCTCGCGGAGGTGGCGGATATGCACCGCCACGGTGTTGTCAATGTCGAAGGGTTCCTTTTTCCACACCTGCCGGTAAATCTCGTCGGGGGAGTAGACCCGGCCCGGATTGGCAATCAACAGCTTTAAAATCTCAAATTCCGTCGGCGTCAGTGAAACCGGGTCGCCGTCCAGCGTCACCGCCTTGGCCCGGTCATCCAGACAGACGCCCCCCAGTTGAAAGACGTCCGGCTCCGGCGCCGTCGGCTCCGTCCGGCCTCCCAGCTGGGTATACCGGCGCAGCTGGGAGCGCACCCGCGCCAACACCTCCACCGGGTTGAACGGCTTGGTGATGTAATCATCTGCACCGGTGTTCAGACCCAAGATTTTGTCCGTGTCTTCACTTTTGGCCGTCAGCAGTATGATGGGGACATTACTTTGCTGGCGGATGCGCACCATGGCCGATATCCCATCCAGCACCGGCATCATAATGTCCAGCAGCACCAATTGAATGTCGTTCTTTTCCAGCACCTCCAAGGCCTGCTGGCCGTTGTTGGCCTCGTGCAGTACCAAATCAGGACTGGACAGGTAGATTTTAAGGGCGTTGACGATGTCCTGTTCGTCGTCGCAGATTAGAATGTGATACATTTGGGAACCCCTCCTTACGGGTTTAGTATAAAAAATTTCCGATGAACAAAACAGTAGACAAACCATGAAGAATTTATGAAGACGGTGTGAACCGGGGGTCCAGTGCATGGTGCAAACATTTTTCCCGTTGTGTAACCGTTTGTTGTTTACAAGCCGCCCGGAACCCGCTATACTTACTGTCACACGGCTGCAAAGAGAGAGGAGAGAAACGCGATGCGGCGTACCAACGACCTGGGCAACGATCCTGTGGGCCGCCTGGTTTTGCGGCTGGCCCTGCCCACCATGCTGGCCCAACTGGTCAACGTCCTGTACAGCATTGTGGACCGCATTTACATCAGCAATATCCCCGAGGTGGGCGAGCTGGCACTGGCCGGCGTCGGTGTCTGCGGCCCCATTGTCACCCTGCTTTCGTCCTTTGCCACCCTGGTGGGCCTGGGCGGGTCCCCCATTATGGCTATGCGCATGGGCGCGGGACGCAAAGAGGAAGCGGGCCGGATTCTCAATACCTGTTTTTTGCTGCTATTGGGCCTTTCGGCGGCGCTGACGGTGGGCTTTCTGTTGATGAAAAACCATCTGCTCCAGTGGTTCGGCACCAGTCCCAGCACCTTCGGGTATGGCAATACCTATTTGACCATCTACACCGCCGGTACCCTGTTCGCGTTGATGGCGGCGGGTATGAACAGCTTCCTCATCTGCCAGGGCTTTTCCGGATTGGGTATGTTCACAGTGCTGCTGGGCGCGGTGATGAATATTGTACTGGACCCCATCTTTATTTTCCTGTGTGACATGGGCGTGGCCGGTGCGGCGTTGGCAACGGTGCTGTCCCAGATGGGCTCCTGTGCCTTTGTGCTGCTGACATTGCGGCGGAACTCCATGCCGGTTCCCCTGGGACTGCATGGTTTTTCATGGAAAATCGTCCGGCAGGTGGTGGCGTTTGGCCTGTCGCCGTTTCTCATCATCGCCACGGACAGCGTATTGCTGATTGTGCTCAATACCATGCTCCAGCGGTACGGCGGGCCGGAATTGGGCGATACGCTGGTGACCTGCGCCACCATTGTACAGAGCTATCTGCTGATTATTACCATGCCCATGGGCGGTATGACGCTGGGTACCCAACCGGTCATCAGCTTTAATTACGGAGCGGGTAACCCGGAACGCATCCGCAAGGCCATGAAGGCCATTGTGGGGCTGTGTCTGCTGTTCTGCGCCATTATGATGATTGCCACCCATACGGTTTCGCAGTATTTTGTCCGGCTGTTTACGTTGGACGGAGATATTTTAGCGCGGAGCGTCCGGTATATCAAGATTTTTACGGCCATGATTCTGCCGCTGGCTATCCAATACGCCCTGGTGGATGAAACGACGGCATTGGGCCATGTGAAATTGGCGCTGTTCTGCTCGCTGTTCCGGAAAACGGTCTATCTGGTGGCGTTGGTGGCGCTGCCGGTGCTGGTGTCGGCGGAGGCAACGTTCTTCTCGGAGCCGTTGGCCGATATCGTTTCGGCAACGATGACCACGGTGCTGTTCCTCCGGGCATTCCCCAAAATCCTCCGGGAGTGTACTATAAATTAAAAGTTTTACTCGATTTTTTTCTTGTGAGGGCTGCCCACCACCCGTGTGTCTGCGGCGCTCGCCGGGCCTTTTCCGCCATGGCGGCGGTGCGGCTTCTTGCCATACATCCAGTATGGCGGCGAAGCTGCGCCTTGCTCTGACACAAAATTCCTCGCCGACACCTCTTGCCAACCGGCGG
>DVJJ01000114.1 GCA_018716875.1 Candidatus Avoscillospira avistercoris | reverse complement strand
ATCTCTGGATTGTTCCAGATACTATATGCCCACAAAGCATCTTCTTTCGTGAATCCTCTTAATAAAAGTCTTGAAGTTTCAATATCATTTATCTTCATAAAATCCTCCGTCAAATTCAACGTTTCGCCGTTGCTTCTTTCAGCAAGGCATCGTGCTCCATTTCTTTGGCGTAATCACCCTGTGCGTAGGCAACTTCTTTGATACTTGCGATTTCGTGTAAAATCCCGTTTGGGATCGGTGGTTTATTTTGATAAATCCTTTTATATTTGGTGTATGGTATCCAACAGTTTTCTTTTTAGGGCTTTGGGGTAGCTTTTCATCGACGTGACCTCCTTGAAATTGCTCTCAAGGCGGGGCCGACGATTTTTTATATTTTGTCAAGTATTTTCTGTGATTTTTTCAAATATTTGAAACACAGACCAGACCGCACACAAGGCAGTCTGGTCTGTTGCTTATCTTAATGAGATTACGGCTGGGCCGGGGGGTTGTTTCTGTATAAAATGCGATCGGGCCTGTAAGCCGGGTTCTGTAATCGACAGCCATCTATCTAGGCGCACCGTTGCCGGTACGCTCCAGCCACCTTCTCGGGGACGGCCGGGCAAGCCTGAGTCCCCTCTGCGGTGTTGCTCCGGATAGAGTTTACAGCATCAAGCGGTTCCCCGTTGATGGGTGAGCTCTTACCTCGCCTTTCCACCCTTACCTCGTCGATACAAGTACCGGCGGGGCGGTATATCTCTGTTGCACTTTTCCTGAAGTCGCCTTCGGCGGGCGTTACCCGTTATCCTTGCCCTGTGGAGCCCGGACTTTCCTCACGGCCGACCTTTCGGTACTGGTCGCGCGGCTGTCCGGCCCGGTCGCATCAGTTATTCTAACGGATTTCGAGAGAAATGTCAAATCGGTTGCAAAAAAAAGAAAAGATAGATATAATGGGTTGGAATGGGTCCGCGGCCACGATGCCGAAGCGGACCGCGGTTTTTTTGGAACCTGGAGAGGAGAACTGCCATGAATGAGCGAATGGAACGCTATTTTGAGGCGCTGCGGGGCAAACGGGTGGCCGTCCTGGGCCTGGGCGTCAGCAACCGGCCTCTGGTGCGGCTGCTGCTGGCCCACGGTGCCCAGGTCTTAGGCTGCGATATGGCCCAGCGGGACCAGCTGGAGCCGGAGGTGTTGGAGCTGGAGCAGCAGGGATTGCAGTTACAGCTGGGGCCGGACTATCTGGAAAACGTCACCGCTGATGTGGTGTTCCGCACGCCGGGCCTGCATCCCAACCGGCCGCAGCTGGTGGATATGCGGCGGCGAGGCATGGTCATGACCTCGGAGATGGAGGCATTTTTCCAGGTCTGCCCCTGTACTATCATTGCCGTCACCGGTTCCGACGGAAAAACCACCACCACAACGCTGATTGCGGAGATTCTCAAGCGGGCAGGACGTACCGTATGGGTGGGCGGCAATATCGGCCAACCGCTGCTGCCCAAGGCAGGGGAGATGAATCCTGCGGATGTAGCGGTGGTGGAGCTCAGCTCCTTCCAGCTGATGGACATGGAGCACAGCCCCAAGGTGGCCGTCCTGACCAATCTGGCCCCCAACCATCTGGATGTACATAAGGATATGGCGGAGTATGTGGCGGCCAAGGAGAACATCTATCTCCATCAGACAGCCGGAGATACAGTGGTCTTGAACCGGGACAATGAGATTACCCATAGCTTTGTACCCAAGGCAAAAGGCACGGTACTGGAATTTTCCCGCCGGACCCGTCCCCAGCGGGGCGTATACCTGGAGGACGGCGTCATCTGGCGCTGCGGTGAGCCGCCGGAAAAAATTCTGGAGCAGTCGGAGATTTTCCTGCCGGGCATTCACAACGTGGAGAACTATATGGCGGCCATTTGTGCCGTAGAGGGGCTGGCCTCTGACGAAGATATCCGTCATGTGGCCCGGAACTTCGGCGGCGTGGAGCATCGCATTGAGCTGGTGCGGGTCAAGGACGGCGTGAAGTTTTATAATGACTCCATCGCGTCCAGCCCGTCCCGGACCCGTGCGGGCCTGCGGAGCTTCAATCAGAAAATCATTCTGATTGCCGGCGGCTATGATAAACACATTCCCTATGACGATTTGGGACCGGAGATTGTGGACCATGTGAAGACGCTGGTCCTCACGGGAGCGACCGCGCCGAAAATCCGGGCCGCTGTGGAACAGGCGGCCAACTATGTCCCCGGCTCCCCGGAAATTCTGGAGGAAGCGGATTTTTACGACGCCATCCGCACGGCGGCCCGGGCGGCGCAGCCCGGCGACGTGGTGATGCTGTCCCCGGCCAGTGCGTCCTTTGACCATTTCCGCAACTTTATGGTCCGGGGCAACGCGTTCAAACAGACAGTTATGGAGCTTTGATATGGAATTGGGACGGAAAAAACATCGGAAGACGGAGCCCATGCCCTGTGCCGCCGTCATTGTGGCAGCGGGGTCGGCGTCCCGTATGCAGGGCATCGATAAGGCGCTGGCGGACCTGAACGGTAAGCCCGTATTGCTGCATACGCTGGAAGCGTTTGAGCGCTGTGAGCGGGTGGATACGGTGGTGGTGGTCACACGGGAAGACCTGATAAAACCGGTGGAGCAGTTGTGCCGGGACCACCAGATTACCAAGGTCCAACAGGTACTCAGCGGCGGCAGCGACCGGACTCGGTCGGTGCTGCGGGGCCTGGATGCGCTGGCGCAGCGGGAAGGACTGGCGGCCATCCATGACGGCGCCCGCCCTCTGGTTACCCAGGAAATTCTGCTGGAGACCATCGCCAAGGCGGAACGCACCGGCGCGGCGGCTCCGGCAGTGCCGGTCAAAGACACCATTAAGGTAACCGGCGACGGCGTCATTGCCGCCACACCGGACCGCAGCCGTCTGGTTGCCATCCAGACACCGCAGATTTTTGATTTGGACTTTATCCGCGGCGCACTGTATAAGGCGTTGGAAGACGATGCACCTTTGACCGATGACTGTTCCGCCGCAGAGCGGCTGGGAATGCAGGTCCATTTAACCGAGGGCAGCGAGGAAAATCTGAAAATCACCACTCCCATGGATTTGGTGGTGGCGCAGGCGATTCTGAAAAGGAGAGAGCAACCATGAGAATCGGACACGGTTATGACGTCCACCGGCTGGTGGAGGGAAGAAAACTGATTTTAGGCGGTGTGGAAATCCCCTATGAGATGGGATTGGATGGCCATTCAGATGCCGATGTGGTGGTCCATGCCATTATGGACGCCCTGCTGGGTGCGGCGGCGGCCGGAGACATCGGCAAGCTGTTCCCCGACACGGACCCCCAGTATAAAGGAATTTCCAGTCTGCTACTGTTGGAGTATGTGGGAAAGCACCTGCTGGGCCGGAGCTGGACCGTGGGCAATATTGACGCCACCATTGTGGCACAAAAGCCCAAACTGGCGCCCCATATTCCGCAGATGGTGCAGAATATTGCCCAGACATTGAACATCCCCGAGGACCGGGTCAATATCAAGGCCACCACGGAGGAGGGCATGGGCTTTACCGGTACCGGCGACGGTATCGCCGCCCACGCCGTCTGTATGCTGGAACAGAGCAATTAAAAGAAACAGAAAAAGGACCGATGCACGGGCATCGGTCCTTTTGACTTTGCAGTATTATTTTTTTGTGACCCGCTTGATGACCAGCAACGTACCCAGCATCAGCACAATGCCAATGGGCAGACAAATCCAGGCATTCTGGATGAAACCGGCCAGAATATACGTCACAAAGGAGACTGCGGCGGCGGTGATGGCGTATGGCAGCTGGGTGGACACATGGTTTACATGGTCACACTGGGCGCCGGCGGACGCCATAATGGTGGTGTCGGAAATGGGGGAGCAGTGGTCGCCGCAGACGGCGCCGGCCATACAGGCGGACACACAGATGATACCCATGGGCGTGGTCAAATCGAAGACATCCAAGGTAATGGGAATCAGGATGCCGAAGGTGCCCCAACTGGTGCCGGTGGCGAAGGCCAGAAACGCGCCGATGACAAAGACAATAGCGGGGAGCAGCGCCTGGAACCCGGCGGCGGAGCTTTTAACGGCGGTGGCAACAAAGACACCGGCGCCAAGGGAATCGGTCATGGCTTTCAGGGACCAGGCAAAGGTCAGAATCAGAATGGCCGGGACCATGGCCTTGAAACCTTCGGGGATGCAGTCCATCATGTCGCGGAAGGTCATGGCACGGCGGCACAGGTAGAAGACAAAGGTCAGCACCATGGCAAAGGCGGAGCCCAGCATCAGACCCACAGAGGCGTCGGAACCGGAAAAGGCATCCACAAAGTTTTCACCGGAGAAGAAGCCGCCGGAGTAAATCATACCAATGACACAGCAGACAATGAGGGAGGCGATGGGGAAAACCAGATCAATGACGCGGCCCTTGGGGTTCACATACAACTCTTTCTCCGTGGCATAGGGATTGGAGCCGGAGAACACGTCGCCCCGCTCGATGGCGTTGCGTTCATGGCGGGCCATGGGACCGAAATCGGCCTTGAGGACCACCAGTCCCACCATCATGACAATGGTCAGCAGTGCATAGAAATTGTAGGGAATGGCCCGGATGAACAGGGAGAGACCGGAGCCGTCCTCCACGAAGCCGGACACGGCGGCGGCCCAGGAGGAGATGGGAGCGATGATGCAAATGGGTGCGGCGGTAGCGTCAATCAGATAGGACAGCTTGGCCCGGGATACCTGATGCTTGTCGGTGACCGGCCGCATGACGGAGCCAACGGTCAGACAGTTAAAGTAATCGTCAATAAAAATCAGGACGCCGAGAATGATGGTGGCCAGCTGAGCGCCGGTGCGGCTTTTGATGCTCTTCTGAGCCCAGCGACCGAAGGCGGCGCTGCCGCCGGCCTTGTTCATCAGGCTGACCATGGCGCCCAAAATCACCAGGAAGACGAGAATGCCGACATTATAAGCGCTGGACAAAACCGCAACAATGCCGTCTTCAAAGACGTGGAGTATGGTCCCTTCAAAATCGAAGTTGGAGTACAGCAGACCGCCGGCCAGAATGCCGATGAACAGGGAGGAATAAACCTCTTTGGTGATCAGCGCCAGGGTGATGGCAATGATCGGGGGCAGCAGGGCCCAGATAGTATTGTAGTAGTTGCTGGGGGAGTCGATTTGACCCATGCCGCTGCAAGTGGCACAGACGTTGGTCCCAGCACAGTCGGCACAGGACGGGTCCAGACCATAGCAGGTCATGCAGGCCGTGGAGCCGCCGCAGTTGGGGCACTTCACCAGATTGGTGGCCGGTTGACCGGCGGCCATAACGGCAATGGTCAGAGCGGCCAGCATCATGACCACCAACAGCAGGGAGACCAGCGGCCTCCGGTTTCGCAAATTCATAGGATATCCTCCAAAAATAAAAATGCCATGGTTCGGGAGGCGGACCATGACAGACTGTTCCGGGCAGCCGGAACTCCTATGGCATGACAGCGCTCCACTTTCGTGACAGTCCGGCGGATCTTTTCCGACGGCCCAGGGAACACCCGGCAGGCAGACCGGCTGGTACCCTTCGGCGAACAGCCCTTTCCATCCCGCCGGATTTGCCTGCGGCCATGGGATGTACTCTTGCAGTTCGCACCTCTATCATTGGCTATTTGCCCTCTATTATAAGCAATTCCGAAACCTTGTCAACCGATTTTCAAAAAAATATGAAGAAACTGTGAATTCAAACGGGAAATTTCGACAAGGCGACGGAGGGATGCATAGATTGGTGGGGAGGGAAATACCATGTATGATTGTATGATTGCGTTCCGCACCATCACGCGGGCCCAAAGGGGAGCGGAGCTTTTGGATTATTCGGGCATTCCGTGTCGGCTGCAGCGGCTTCCGGCCGCGTTGGCGGACCGGGGCTGTGGTTATGTGCTGGCCCTGCGGCGGGAGTCGCTGGCCGGTGCGGTATCGGTGCTGCGGCAGAACCATGTGGACTTCGGACGGCTCTACACCGTGGAAAACGGCATCCATCGGGAGGTGTTTCTGTGATTTACCTCGATAACGCGGCTACGACGCTGCAAAAGCCGCCCCAGGTCCGGGAGGCCGTTGCCTACGCGTTGGAGCATTTGGCCTCACCGGGCCGCGGCGGTCACCCGGCGGCCATGGAGGCCGCCGACGTGCTGTACCGGGCCAGATCGGCGGCGGCGCAGCTGTTTGACGCGGAACCGGAACAGGTGGTGTTCACCATGAACGCCACCCACGGACTGAATATTGCCATCAAAAGTCTGATACACTCCGGAGATGTGGTGCTGTTGTCCGGATTTGAGCATAACGCTGTGCTGCGGCCCCTGTATGCCTTGGGGGCGAAGCTGCGCATCTGCGGACGGCGGCTCTTTGACCCGGAGGATACTGTGGCGGCTTTTGCCGCCTCCCTGACGCCGGAAGTCAAAGCAGTGGTCTGTACCCATGTGTCCAATGTGTTCGGTTACCGGCTGCCGGTGGAGCAAATTGCCGCCCTGTGCCGGGAGCGGGGCGTACCGCTGATTGTAGACGCTTCCCAGTCGGCGGGGCTGCTGCCGGTCTCCCTCAAAGGGTGGCAGGCGGCCTATGTGGCCATGCCGGGTCACAAGGGACTGTACGGTCCCCAGGGTACCGGCATTCTCCTGTGCGGGCAGGTGCCCCAACCTCTGATGGAGGGGGGAACCGGCGTTCTGTCCCGCCAGTGGACCATGCCGGAGGAGCTGCCGGAACGGGCCGAGGCGGGTACCCACAATATGCCGGGCATCTGCGGCTTGCTGGCAGGGTTGACGTATCTGCGGCAGGAGGACGGCGAGACGCGCCGGAGCCGGGAGGAACGGCTGACCCGGCAGCTTTGCAGCGGTTTGGCATCCATGGACCATGTGCGGGTGTTTACCGGCAGTCCACAGACCAATGTAGTATCTGCGGTGCTGCGAAATCTGGACAGTGAAACGGCGGCCCAACATCTGGCCGAGGAGGGTATTGCCGTGCGGGCGGGGCTCCACTGTGCGCCTCTGGCCCATGAAAGTGCTGGGACGCTGGAGGGCGGAACCGTCCGGTTCAGCCTGTCGGCGTTTACCACAGAGACGGAGATTATTCGGACACTGGAAGTTGTGGAAAGGCTGAAAAGTTTTGCATAACTCCCAAAATCTTGCCGGATTCCACTTGCTATTGGCAGCGGTT
>DVJJ01000113.1 GCA_018716875.1 Candidatus Avoscillospira avistercoris | reverse complement strand
TATTGCTTTGCACGGCAAATCAGCACAGGGAAAACAGGACATATGCTGACCATGCCGGAGCACCACAATTTTTTAAAAGAATATGCCGCATGGCGGATGGAAAATCCGCATCCAACCCATAAATTATATTTTGAATACCCCGCTCCCATGGAACTATTGAATCAAGTCTTAATGGCTCCTGTTGCCAAAAGCAGTTTGAAACAGCCATATTTGAACAGCGATAACCAATATCTGTCCTTCAAAGACAAAAAGGCATGGTACCTGGATGAAAAGGCTATGCTGGATGCTTTCTGTCAAACTGTATAACGGATTTCACGGCATCCGCTCCCGCAAGAACCCGATGACAGCGGCGCCGGACTGTGTTATACTGACAAAGTATGCTGCTATTTACCAAGATTGTAATGGATGCAGCAGAGACGAAATTGATTAAAGGAGTGCATACCATGGCACAAACCATTCCAAACCGCAAGGAACTGGCGAAAGAGTACACCTGGAATCTGGCCGATCTGTTCCCCAGTGATGACGCCTGGCGGGCAGCGTTTGCCCGTATGCGGGAGACACTGGCCAAGCTGTCTGACTATCAGGGACGGTTGGGCGAAAGCGCCGAAACGCTGCTGGCGTTCCTCCAGTTACAGGACAAGCTGGAGGAGGACGGCGACCGCCTTTTGTCCTACGCCTTCCGCAAGACCGACGAGGACACCCGGAATCCGGTCTATCAGGAAATGAGCGCCCAGGCCCATCATATTCTGGTGGAATCGGAGCAGGCGCTGGCCTTCCAGACGCCGGAGCTGCTGGCCATCGACGCGGCGCGTCTGGAATCCTTCTATCAGGCGGTTCCGGCGCTGGAGCACTACCGGCTGCTGCTGACCCGTATTCTCCGCAAAAAGGAGCACACCCTGTCCGGAGAAGGGGAGGGGGTGCTGGCCGCCGCCGGCAGCATGGGACAGGCCCCCGGCAACATTTTTTCCTTGCTGAACAATGCGGACCTGACCTTTGATGACGCGGTGGACAGCCAGGGCAACCGCCATTCCGTGACCCACGGCAACTATGGCCCCCTGCTGGAATCTCCGGACCGCACCCTGCGGGAGTCGGCCTTCCGCTCCATGTACGCCGGTTACGGCAAGCTGAAGAACACCTGTTCCGCCGTCCTGAGTGCCCAGATGAAGCAGCTGCAATTCTTCGCGGAGGCCCGCCGGTATCCTTCGGCTCTCCATGCGGCCCTGGCGGAGACGGAGGTCCCGGTGGAGATCTATCACAACCTTATCGAGACGATCCACAAGCATCTGCCTACCATGCACCGCTATGTGCGTCTGCGCAAGAAGCTGCTGGGCGTGGACAAGCTCCATTACTACGATCTCTATACGCCCATGGTGGCCGACCAGCGCATGGAGGTTCCCTTTGAGCAGGGCAAGGAGCTGGCACGCGCCGCCCTGGCCCCTCTGGGCGAGGACTATCTGCGGGTGCTCAACGAGGGCTTTGAGAACCGCTGGCTGGATGTCTACGAAAACCAGGGCAAGCGCTCCGGCGCCTATTCTGCCGGTGTCTATGGCGTCCATCCCTTTGTGCTGCTCAACTACACCGATACCCTCAGCGACGCCTTTACGCTGGTCCATGAGATGGGTCACGCCCTTCATTCCTACCTGTCCAACCACAATCAGAGCGTTACCTACGCCGGTTATAAAATCTTTGTGGCGGAGGTGGCTTCCACCTGTAACGAGGCCCTGCTGATTCACCATCTGCTGGACGGCGCCCAGGACCCCAAGCGCCGCGCCTATCTGATCAATCACTTCCTGGAGCGGTTCCGGGCTACGCTGTACCGGCAGACCATGTTTGCCGAGTTTGAACTGTGGTGCAGCGAGCAGACCTGCCAGGGCAACGCCCTGACGGCAGATGCCCTTTGCACCAAGTACGCCGAGTTGAACCGGCTGTACTACGGTGAGGACATCGAAGCCGACCCGGAGATTGCGCTGGAGTGGGCCCGGATTCCGCACTTCTACTATAATTTCTATGTGTATCAGTATGCCACGGGCTTTGCTTCTGCTGTGGCCCTGTCCCGCCGGATTCTCCGGGAGGGTCAACCGGCTGTGGAGGACTATCTGCACTTCCTCAGCGGCGGCTGCTCCGCCGACCCGGTGACGCTGCTGCAAGGTGCCGGCGTGGACCTCTCCACCCCGGCCCCCATCGATGACGCTTTGCAGTATTTCAGCCGCCTGCTGGATGAGATGGAGTCCCTGATGACGCCGTAAAAAAGACAGGATTCCATACTGCAAAGACACCAAAAAAACCGATTTCACGGGAAAAAACGTGACGAATGTCCAATTTTTCTGTTGATTTTCAAAAAAAGTACACTTTTTGGTTGCATTTTTTGAATTTTTTTGCTAAAATGAAACAGATTCCACTGAGGCAGCCCGACAGACGGCGTTCCGCCGCTCTGTCCGGCTGTCCCGGCCAGAAATCCACGGTATGAAACCGGAAAGGAAGAAACGCATGAAAAAGAGAAAACTGCTGTCTCTGCTGCTGACGGCTGTTCTGGCAGTCTCCATGGTTGCCTGCGGCAATCAGGAAACCGTCACCAACAATGCGCAGGACAGCGGCAACACCCAGACGGAGGGTACCACCAACACCGAGGGTACCACTGAGGAGAGCACCCGTCCCACGGAGCCCCAGGGCCAGCTGGTCATTGGCAGCATCACCCAGATGGGCAACGATTTCTATGATGCCAGCTTCTCCAACAACGCCACCAACTACAAGATTTACGACTTGCTCCATGGCTATGCCACCGTTGTGGCTGACATGGAGGGCGCGCTGGTCTTCGACCCCACCGTCGTGGCCAGCCATGAAGCCACCGAGAATGAGGACGGCACCAAGACCTACACCGTCACCATCAACGATGGTCTGACCTGGAGCGACGGTACCCCCATCACCGCCAAGGACTACGTCTTCCGGCTGCTGCTGGAGAGCTCCCCTGAGATGAACGGCGTGGACGGCTATCCCAGCCAGGCCGGTTACTCCCTGGTGGGCTATCAGGACTTCTTCGACGGCAAGACCGAGAACTTCGCCGGTGTGCATCTGGTGGACGACATGACCTACTCCGTCACCGTCCGTGCCGAGGAGCTGCCGTTCCACTATGATATCTATTACGCCACCGCCGTGCCCCGTCCCATGCACGTCATCGCTCCCGACTGTGACATTGTGGATTCTCCCGAGGGCGCTTCCATCACCGGTGACTTTACCACCGAGCTGCTGCTGAAGACCATCAACGATCCCTCCACCGGTTATCGTTACAACCCCGCGGTCACCTGCGGCCCCTACCTGTTCGAGTCCTTCGACGTGGCCAGCGCCCAATGTACGCTGACGGTGAACCCCAGCTATGCCGGCGACTACCGCGGTGTGAAGCCCGCCATTGAGAAGCTGGTTATCAAGACCGTCAAGAGCGACACCATGATCAACGAGCTGAAGTCCGGCTCCGTGGACCTGCTGTTCGAATGCAGCGGCGCTGACACCATCAACGCCGGTCTGGACCTGGTGGATGCCGGTGAGGCTCAGAAGAACACCTTCTTCCGCAACGGCTACGGCAAGATTCAGTTCGATTGCAGCCAGTTCCCCACCGATTCCGCCAATGTCCGCCAGGCCATTGCCTACTGCCTGGACCGCAGCGAGTTTGCCCGTCAGTACAGCGGCGGCTATGCTGCCGTTGTCCACTCCTACTATGGTCTGGCCCAGTGGGAGTATCAGGAGTCCAAGGACTGGATCGACCAGAACCTGAATACCTATGAGAAGAACCTGGACGAGGCCAAGGCCCTGCTGGAGGCCGACGGCTGGACCCTCAACGCCGACGGCACGCCCTATTCCGGCACCGGCACCCGTTACAAGGATGTCAACGGTGAGCTGAAGCCCCTGGTCATCGAGTGGGCCAACACCGACGGCAACCCCGTTTCCGATCTGCTCTCCACCATGCTGCCCGAGGCTATGACCGAGGTGGGCATGGAGCTGAAGGCCACCACCATGGACTTCCCCACGCTGCAGTCCGCCATCACCCACAGCAGCGACAAGATCTACAACATGTACAACCTGGCCGTTGGCTTCTCCACCGTCAGCTCCCCCTGGTACTACTATTCCACCGATCCCCAGTGGATGCAGGGCGGCTACAACAGCAACTGGATTGTGGACCAGGAGCTGGCCGACGCCACCGCAGCCATGAAGCCCATTGCCTATGAGGACACCGAGGCTTGGCTGAGCGCCTGGCAGACCTTCATCGACCTCTGGAATGAGAAGCTGCCTGACATCCCCCTGTACTCCGATGAGTACTACGACTTCTACTCCAACAAGCTGCACGGCTGGCAGTCCACCTCCGTTTGGGCGTGGTCTCGTGCCGTTCTGGATGCCTGGGTTGACGCCTAAGATTCATCCAGTCTGACAATCGTCCGGCGGAGCCCCGCATTGTGGCCGGGTTCCGCCGGATTTCCAGTGTTGCGGCAGATTCCGCAGCCCCGACTGTATGGGTACTGGGCCAAAAACCAATCCCCAAAATTTTGAAATGGAGGAACGGTGAATGGGAAAAGGTAGATACCTGCTGAAGCGATTGATTTACATTATCTTCGTCTTCTTTATCATTTCTATTCTGATGTTCGCGATTTATAAATCGATGCCCGGCGACCCCGTTGAGATCATGCTGGGCGACAGCAAAACCACTATGAAACCCGATGCGTATCAGGCTCTGTATGACAAAACGAGGGAATCCCTGGGCCTGGACGAACCCCTGCCGGTGCAATATCTGAGCTGGATGGGCAATATGCTCACCGGTGAATTCGGCTATTCCACCCAGTATAAGCAGGAGGTCATCAATATCATTGGCGCCCCCATGGCCAATACTGTAATTTTGAATATTCTGACCATGTTTGTGGTCTTTATCATTGCCGTCCCCCTGGGAATTCTCACTGCGGTGCGAAAAAACGGCGTCTTTGACAAGACGGTCCAGGTTCTGACCATTGTGGGCTACAGTATCCCCACCTTTATCATCGCCCTGTTGGCCATCTTCCTGCTGGCTGTCAAGATTCCCATTTTCCCCATCAGCGGCGTCCGCTCCGCCGGTTCCACAGCCACTGGATTGGCAGCGGCATTGGATATGCTGCGCCATATGGTGCTGCCGGTGTTGGTCATGTCCGTCTCGGGCATCGGCGGCATCACCCGCTATGTCCGCGCCGCCATGATCGACGTGCTGCGCATGGACTACATCAAGACGGCCCGGGCCAAGGGTCTGCGGGAGAAAACGGTTATCTATATCCACGCGTTCCGCAACGCCCTGATTCCCGTGGTGACCATTACCACCTGGTGGATCATCGGCCTGTTCGGCGGTTCCATCGTCATCGAGTCGGTGTTCCTGTGGCCCGGCCTCGGTAAAATGCTCATCGACGGTCTGATGCAGCGTGACTTCGCCGTGGTGCTCACCATGCAGATGTTCTACGTGGTCCTGTCCCTGGCGGGCAACGTCATTATGGACATCGCCTATACGCTGGTGGACCCCCGCGTGAGACTGGAAAACTAAAGGAGGGAAGACGATGCGTAACAACAAAAAGAAAACCCGACGCTCCACGGCGGCAACAGCGGCCCAGCGGATGGTTCTGGGCGGTCTCCCTCAGGAAGATGAGGAAATTTTGCAGAGCCCGCTGCAAATGGTCATCAGCTCCTTTGTTCGGGACAAGATCGCCATGATCGGCGTGATTCTCTTCACCTTTATTTTCCTCTGCTGTGTGTTCCTGCCGTACTTTTTCCCCATCGACCTGTACTATCAGGACGTGACCCAGGCCAACGTGGCCCCCGGCTTCGGCATGCTCAGCGTTCCCACCCAGCTGAAGAACAACGCCCAGGATTTGTCTGTGGGCAGCTCCTTCTCCGTGGGTCTGGACAAGGACGGCAACGTCTACGAGTGGGGCACCTTCCCCAATGAGAAGCTGAAAAACATTCCCAGCACCAACGAAACCGGCAAGCTGGTCCAGATTTCTGCCGGTCTTGACCATATTGTGGCCGTCAATGAGGATGGACAGGTCTTTACCTGGGGCAATGACCGTATGGGTCTGGCCAGCATCCCCATGGAGCTGCGCACCGGCGGCAACGACATCAAGCAAATTCTGGCCGGTTACCAAATCTCCTTGGCCCTCACCGAGGACGGCGAGATGTATAACTGGGGCAGCGATTACCTGTTGAGCATCACCTATCCGGAGGGCGTGCAGGGCAATATCGACAAGTTCGCGGCCAGCACCAACATCGTCATGGCGCTGACCAAGGACGGCGAGGTTGTGCCCCTGACCAACAAGACCTCCGCCTACACCAACATTCCCGAAGAAATACAGGGCAATGTGGTGGATTTGGCCCTGACCGATGAGAGTGCCGCCGCCGTTACTGCGGATGGTACCGTGTACGCCTGGGGCAATAACATCAAAAAGACCCTGGACATTCCTGAGGAAATCCAGGGCCAGGTGGTTTCCATCGCCGGCGGCCGGTATCACTATACCGCTGTTTTGCAGGACGGCACCGTTTACAGCTGGGGTGACAACACCCACGGCCAGACCGATGCCCCCAGCGGCACCACCGTCGCTTCGGTGGACAGCGGCTACTATGCCAACTACGCCATCACTCAGGATGGAACTGTGGTGGCTTGGGGCCTTAAGGGCTATCTGATGGGTACCGACGCACTGGGCCGCGACCTGTTCCGCCGGATTCTGGTGGGCGGCCGGATGACCATGACCGTCGGCGCCATCGCTGTTATCATTTCCTCCTTTATCGGCATTGTCATCGGCGGCATCTCCGGTTACAAGGGCGGCAAGGTGGACAACCTGCTGATGCGTCTGACGGAGATTGTCTCGTCCATTCCGTTCCTGCCGTTCTGTATCATATTGTCGTCCATATTGGGCAATAAGATCAGCGAAACCCAGAGAATCATTCTGATTATGTGTATTTTGGGCCTGCTGTCCTGGCCCGGCATCGCACGCCTGGTCCGCGGCAGCGTTCTGGCGGAACGCGAGCAGGAGTTCGTCACCGCCGCCAAGGCGTTGGGCGTCCGGGAGCTTGGCATCATCTTCCGCCACATCCTGCCCAATATTATCACGGTCATCATCGTCAACGCCACGCTGAGCTTTGCCACCTGCATGCTGACCGAGTCCTCTCTGTCCTTTATCGGCTTCGGCGTCAACGAGCCCAATGCCACCTGGGGTAATATGCTGACCGGCGCCCAGAACGGCCAGGTCATCGAAAATTACTGGTGGCGCTGGGTGTTCCCGGCCCTGATGCTGGGCATCTGCACCATCAGCATCAACTGCATCGGCGATGGCCTGCGCGACGCCATTGACCCCAAATCGAAGGAGAGGTGACAAGCCATGAGTCTGTTGGAAGTCAAAAACCTGCATACCTATTTCAAAACGAAAAAGGGCATCGTCAAAGCCGTCAACGATGTCAGCTACTCCCTGGAAGCCGGCAAGACCCTGGGCATCGTCGGTGAGTCCGGCTCCGGCAAGAGCGTGTCGGCTATGAGCATTATCAAGCTGCTGGACGGCAACGGCTACATTGAAAGCGGCGAAATCACCTTCAATGGCCGCAACATTCTGGAGGCCAGCATCAAGGACCTGCACCACATCCGCGGCAATGAGATTTCCGTCATCTTCCAGGAGCCCATGACCTCTCTGAACCCGGTGTTCACCATTGAGCGCCAGATTGGTGAAGTCCTGCGGCTGCACCAGAACTTAGGCAAGAAGGAAGCCTATGCAAAGGCGGCATCCCTGCTGGCCGATGTCAAGATTCCCAACCCCGAGCGGGTGGCTAAGCAGTATCCGTTTCAGCTGTCCGGCGGTATGCGGCAGCGCGTCATGATCGCCATGGCCCTGGCCTGTAAGCCCAAGCTGCTGATTGCCGACGAGCCCACCACGGCGCTGGACGTCACCATTCAGGCACAGATTTTGAAGCTGATGAACGAGCTGAAGCAGCAGACCGGCACCTCCATTTTGTTTATCACCCACGACCTGGGCGTTATTCACGAAATGGCCGATGAAGTGGCGGTCATGTACTGCGGACAGATTGTGGAGAAGGCCGACGCCAAGACCATTTTCCATGACGGCACCCATTCCCATCCCTATACGGAAGGTCTGATGATCTCCATTCCCCGGCTGAATACCCCCAAGGACCAGCGGTTGGAAGCCATTCCCGGCTCCGTGCCCAACCCCCTGTATCTGCCGGAGGGCTGCAAATTCGCGCCCCGCTGCAAGTATTGCACCGAGAAGTGCAAAACCAGCGAGCCGGCCTTGCAGCAGATCGGCCCCAACCATTATATCCGGTGCTTCTATCCGGAGAAGGCGGTGAGAAAAAAACATGCAGAATGAAACTCGTAAGGTGCTGCTGCGTGTCCGGGACGTCAAGCAGTATTTCCCCGTAAAAAAGACGAAGCTGCGGGAGAGGCAGCGGTATGTCCGCGCCAACGACGGCATTTCTCTGGATATTTACGCCGGTGAAACGCTGGGTCTGGTGGGCGAGTCCGGCTGCGGCAAATCCACCCTGGGCCGGACTCTGTTACAGCTCTATCCCCAGACTGATGGACAGGTTCTCTACTACAAGGACGGCAAGGAAATCGACCTGAAAAGCCTTCCCAAAGAGGAAATGCGCGTGCTGCGCAAGGATTTGCAGCTGATTTTCCAGGACCCCTATTCCTCGCTGAATCCCAGAATGACCGTCGGCCAGATCATCGGTGAGGGCCTGGTCTCCCATGGCGTATTTAAGCGCGGCGACCCGGCTATGCGGGATTATATCTTCCAGGTTATGGAGAACTGCGGTTTGGCTACCTATATGTTCGGCCGGTATCCCCACCAGTTCTCCGGCGGCCAGCGCCAGCGTATCGGCATCGCCCGCAGCCTGGCTCTGAATCCCTCCTTTGTGGTCTGTGACGAGGCCGTGTCGGCCCTGGACGTGTCCATTCAGTCCCAAATTCTGAACCTGCTGTCGGATTTGAAGGAAAAGCAGAATTTGACCTATCTGTTCATCACCCATGACCTCAGCGTGGTTAAGTATATTAGTGACCGTATCGGCGTTATGTACCTGGGCAATATGGTGGAATTGGCCCCCACGGAGGAGCTGTTCGCCAACACCCTCCATCCCTATACGGAGGCGTTGCTGTCGGCCATTCCCGTGGTGGACGAAAACGACAAACGGGAGCGCATTCTGCTGGAAGGCGATATTCCCAGCCCGGTCAATCCGCCCTCCGGCTGCAAGTTCCATACCCGCTGCCGTTATTGCCAGCAGAAGTGCAAGGAAGAAGTGCCCCAGTGGACAGACGTGGGCAACAACCACTATGTGGCCTGTCACTACCCTCTGCACCATAAGGAGTGAGTTCCCATGCTGTTTGGGAAAAAGATCAACCGGGTCGTCAATATCCGGGATGCAGAGGAGCGGTTTGAAGAAGACCGCGCCCAGCTGCCCTTGGAAAAAAATGACCGGCTGGCCATGATCCTGGCGGCATTGGCGGTTTTTGTGCCGGTGTTTCTCATCATTGTCGCCATATTGCTGCTAGTGTTCTATCTGTTTTTCTTCCGATTTCTGTGAGACAGGGGAGCGCGGCGTGTTTTGAAAAAAACGGCGCGGCTTCGCCTGCTAACCGAGTTCTGTAATGATACAGCATCAAAAATCCCCCCTTGCGGCCGCAAGGGGGGATTTTTGACGCTGTTTGACTTGGCGGAATGAATGGATACGTTGCGATACAGCTACGCGTGAAAGGCGTAGCTGTCCGATTCAAACCGGGCGTCACCGCAGCACCCAGCAGACAATCACAATATACAGAAGCAGGCTGCTCCGATCCCGCTTTCCCACACAATCAAAGTTCCCTCCGAACAGGCGTTCGGAGGGAACTGGAAATTATCCGGCAACCATGGAATTGTAGAGGTCAATCAGTTTGGAACAGGCGGTGAAATAGGCGTCATAGGTCTCACTGTAGTCCTCCTGATTCCGGGCCGCCGTCATAAAGCTCTCCAGGGAGGTGTTTACATTGTTGGCAGCGGTAGTGAAAAGCTCTACCTCAGCATCTGCGGTGACGCTGTCAGGCCACACGAGCTGTACGCTCTCCGGATCGGCCAGGGCTTCGCTCAGATCGGCATAGGCTTCCTGGTGCTCGGTGTACAGCGTCTCCAGATTGGTCATGTCCAGCGGGGGCAGGGTCCCGGTCTCCACAGTGGACAACTGCTCCCAGATCTCCGTGTCAATGTCATTGGAGACGCTGACCATAATCCGGCTGTAATAGGCGATGTCCAAGCCCTCAGACTGGAGCCGCTCCAGCTCGTCGGCCTCTGTGGCTTCGTCCAGTGCGTTCATGGCTTCCATAAAGGGCAGGGCAACTTCATCAAAGGCGCCGACGGCTTCATAGAGCTGGGTATGCAGCTCGGCGGCCTCGGTCAGATCATCTCCGCCGTACTGCTGATAGCTGATATACCAACTCAGATCGCTCAGAATCTCGCCCATGGTGTTGAAGGGCTCCTCCAGCTGCTTCAGCAGCTCATCCTGCTCGGGATAGTCGGGGTCCTCATCGCAGTAACGCAAAGCATCTGTCATGATGTAGGAGCTGAAGGTGTAGTAGTCAAAGACGTCATTCAGCATGCTGTACTCTGCGCCATCGACCAGGGCAAACTCCGGCTGATACTGCACCACAGTGAAGTAACCGGTCAGCATATCGTCCATTTCATAGACGCTGTTGAGCACTTCCAGATAGGCGTTGTACTTGCTGTAGTCAACGGGCAGATCGGCATCGGCTTCCTCCTCCGCGGTATCGGCGGCATCGGTGGTGTCGGTGGTGGCGGCATCGTCGGAGGCGCTGGCACCGTTTGCGTCCGAATCGGTGCTGGTCTTGCCAAAGGAACAGCCGGACAACAGGAGCGCCAGGATCAATACCCAAGCGCCAAGCAGACGGGGGAATGTGGTTTTGGTGATTCTCTTCATTCTTTTTCCTCCTGAACGGAACCCAGTCCCAGGGAATCCCGGCTATGGCTGCCGCAGCAGCTCGTCCAGTTCTCCATGGGTAAACTCATAGGTATCCTCAAATTTTCGATTTCCCCGGACGGGGAGATAAATACAAAGTCTTACAACCCGGCGTCCGCAGTCGGGGCACCGGTAGGCGGTCAGCTCACAGACGTATACGCCGGGCATGAGTTCGCCGGACACCCTGCGCAGATTTTCCAGATAATACGCCGGATTTTTGTGGGCACGGTAATGGCCAACCGTCATGGGGAGCGTATAAATCCGCTGAAAGGTGGTGTCCATGGGGACCTGACACGTTCCGCACCAGTCATCCCGCAGGACGGCTTTCAGTTTTCGGAACAGGCCCATATCAGTTGGCCCCGACGCCGGCGTTTTGCAGCAGCCGGACCATCCGGTCCGCCTTGGAAATGCCGGTGAGGATGTGGTCGCTGTCCATTCTCCATCTCTTGTTGGAGACGAAGGTGTTGATCCGGACCTTGACGCCGTCGGCTAGGAACAGAAAGCTGACGCGGCTGCTGCCTGCCATAAATCCCGAGCCCATCCGGCCGTCATCCACCCATGCTCTGGAAATGCTGCTGGTGGGAATGACGAAATAGGTGAAGGGCTTCCAGAAAAAGAGCAGGGCAATCTGCTGGTGCTCGGTGTCGATGATGACGGTGCAGGAGCCGCTGCTGAAAGTGTACTCCCGCTGGAATCCTCTGGAATCCAGTTCCCGTTCCACGGCCTTGGTTCTGGCACGGAACAGCAGACGGCCGCCGAAGACCCACCAGAGCATGGACAGGATAAAGGCCCCGTCAGCAGAAACGAGCGAAGATTGCTGCCGTCGGGAAGGCGGGAGGTACCAAACCAGCCGCATAGAAAAATCAGCGCCAACGGCACCAGAATGTAGCAGAGCAGATACAGCACATTGATTTTTTGATTTTACGGTTCTCCATGGTCATTTCTCCTTCTTAAACTATCCAACCAATCCGGCGGTTGTTCATACAGGGCCTCAATGTCAGTCCTCCTCCGCCTCTTTGCGTCGAATGACAATCCAGGCCACGCCGTAGCACAAAACGTATCCGCCGGACAGGCCCAGAAGGATGTACTGCCGCCGCCGCAGACCGTCCGTGTACTGCTGGGCGGTCAGGTGGGGCTCTACGGTGATGTAGGTGTCCTCCGACGGAATGGACAGGACCCGTCGTTCCACAGAACCGCGTTGGTACAGCTGTTCGGCCAGAACCCGGGCGGTGCCGCCCTCGTCCCGCCACTGATATCCGGAGCCGTTGGTGGTCCGGTAATAGACCATATAGACGATTTTTGTGGGGTGCAGACGGCGATACCGGCGGGGTCCGGTGGTTTTCACCGAAATAGGCAGAATGTCGTAGGGTGCGAAGGTGTGGATACCGCTGTCCTCGTATTGGTCGGCGGGGCGGATGGTGTTGAGATTCCGGACGCCCCCATACAGGCCGGCAGCCGCCAGAATCAGTAAGACCACGCCGCCGGTACCGGCGAACCATTTCAGCTTTTTGACCCATGTGCCGGATGGCTGGGCGGGCGCGGCAGTCCTGGAAACAGGTTCCGGCGCGGAAGCAGCGCGGGCTGCACGTCGGTTCCAACAGAGAAAGCCCAACCCAACCACGGCCCACACCAGAGCGGCACAGACGAGGGCGGGCAGCAGCAGCAACAGAATGAAGCCGTTCATCAAAAGGATAGGGTATTGGATCAGCACGATCACCCAGCCGCACAGGCCGCCGATACCATTCATGCACAGCCACAGAATCCAGCGATTCAGGTGGAGGCGGCGGGCGAAAAACGCTCCCGCCGGGATAAAATAGGCGGCTGCAAACAGGGGTGTCCCAAAGAAAAACACAAGCCACGCCTGCCCCATGGAAAGGCGAAAGAGCAACAGAAACGCGCCGATGTAACAGAGCATCGACGCCAGAACCGCGACAGCCTTTTTCAAAATTGGTTCCCCCTTTCCGCCGACTGTCAGGCATAAAGTTCCCATGATCCACGGAATATACTACCAGAAAATTGACGCAAAATCTACTGTGCGTTTCCCGCTTGCCGCGACGCCTCAGGGGGCGGCGCGGCGGCTGACGGCGGACTTCCCGGTGGCGGTTCTCCGAACCGGCGCGGCGTCCTCTGGACGGACACCATAAATCTGGGCCAGGGCCAGAATTTTGGAGGCCCAGTTGGCATGGGTTTTAAATTCATTCATTCTGGCGGCATCAACGCTGCGGGCCACCAGCGGCGCGTTGTCCAGATCCCAGGATAGAATACTCCGGGCGTCGGCGTAGTCCCGGGCCGTCACCTGCAAGGCGCGGTTGACAATGGGAATCTGGTTGGGATGGATGACGGTTTTACCGATAAACCCGTTGAGGGCGTCGAGATGCAGCTCCCGTTCCAGCCCCGTGTCCCAACCCGGCCCGGCGTAATACTCCCACACGGGACCGGAAATCACATAGTCAGCAGCAAAGGTGGATACCACGTCCAGCAGAATCCGGGCCACCGGCTGCAAATCGTAAATGGTGTCGCAGACACTCCGGCGCAGGCCGAAGACATGGGACAGGTCGTTGCCGCCCACCCGCAGATTGAGAATGCGGGCGGAGACCGGCTCCAGTTCCTCTTTCAGCCGGGCCAGCTGCTCCAGCCGTCCGGCGGGGGCCGCCATGGCGTGGGACTCAAAAATCGGCATATAGAAAAACTCGGAGGATTGGGAGAGGTCCTCTATGGCCGCCAGATACGCCTGGCTGTTGTCTGTATAGAATTTCGGCAGGATAAAGCCCGTGAGCACCTGGGAGACGCCGGACAGCCGGGCCGCCATGCGGCGCAGGTGCAGGGGAGAGCGGATGCGTACAAAAATCTGAGGCAGATAGAAACTGTGTTCCGCGTGCAGGCGTTGAATCTGTTCCAGGGTGCGAAGCAGCGCGTTCTCCGCCTCCGCCAAATGGGCGTCGTTGACCGTATCCTCCAGACAGAAGGCCAGGGAAAACGGCGCGGGAATGGTATTGTGCAGCAGCGTGGTCACGATGGAATCGTGCAGGCCCGCGGGACAGTACAGCAAAGCGCCCACCGAATATGCGGCAAGGCTGTGAAACATGGGAATCCTCCTGGAAGACAAAGTTTCTCCCATTGTAGCACATGGGGAGAAAATTGTAAAATAATTCTTGCCTGTCCCGCCGGGAACCGCCAATC
>DVJJ01000112.1 GCA_018716875.1 Candidatus Avoscillospira avistercoris | reverse complement strand
TTTCCTGTCGTATATCTTCGATATAGTCCATCCACTCCAACAATTCTTCCATAGCACAAATCCCCTTTTTATTTTCAGCATATCATAAAAGGGGATTTGTTCACAATTTATTTACTCATGCGTTTGTCGTGGTCGGACGCCGTCAACGCCTGCGGCGTCACCAGGGTAATGGCGTCGTAGTTGACCAGAAATTCATACTGCTCCCGAATGGTGCGGGCTTCGGTCTCATATGTCTCTTTCCGTAGGTCCTGCTGGGCCTGCTTCTGCCAGACGGTATTTTCTGACGGCGCCAGCGCATAGACCACATTCCAGCCCTCGTTGGACCGCAGCACCGCCGTATCGCCCGGCGCCCGCTCCGGGTCAAAGAGCCAGTCACCCAGTTCGCCGCTGCAATCCGACGGCGCCAGGTCTTGGCGTAAACCGGGGGTGGCGGAATGGCTGTCGGCCAGAGTGGCAAAATCTGATTCTGTGCCCGATTCGGCCTGCCAGGTGGCATAGAGGGTACGGGCCGAGGTCTCGGCTTCATCCCAGGCCTCGTCGGTATGCGCGGCGGGCTTGCAGAGCAAAATGTAGGCGTTTTGCAGCTGCGTCTCTCCGCCGTTTTCATCCAGCCGTGCGTAATCCGCCTCGTGGAGCGCACAGTATTCGGCAATCTCCTCCTCGGTGAATTGGGGCCGGTTGTACAGCTCGTCGGTGTAGGCCGCCGCCAAATAGGTGTCGGCCAGATAGGCCCGGAAGGATTCCTCCGTGGCTTCCGAACCATAGGACGCCTGCAAGTAGGCCGTCACATCATCATAGCCCCGGGATTCGGCATCGGCGGCCAGCCCCTCCACCACCGTTTCCATGGACGCAGCGTAGGTGTCGCCCATGGTAAATCCGGCGGTCTCCGCCGCAAACACCATGGACATGGTATCCCGGATGGTAATCATGGTCTGGTCCAGCAAATAGTCCTGCCAGGTGCGGTCCTCGTCGTACTGCTGCTGATCCAGGGGTTGGGCCGGGTCCAGACCCTCGGGCAGATTCTCTCCGGCGCTGCCCACCAGATAAAAATATTCGCTCCAGTAATAATAATTGAGGGTGGTGTTGTCCATGGCCCAGTCGCCGCAGACCACCACCGCCTGGTCCATCTCTCCGGCCGCAGCTGCTTCACCGGCCTCGTTCCGGCCCGGCCACAGGACCAGCGCCGCGCCCAGAACCACCACGGCGGCCAAAGCTCCCGCAATCACTCGTTTATGGGGTAAAGTCTTCAATTTGTCGGAAAATGTCTTCAAATCCGCACTTCCTTCCCGTTGGAACCGTATAGAATCACAGTGAAACAGTTTAGCACAGCCCCCCAGTCATTGCAATGAACAAATCGTGAATTTCTCAATCTATACCATCTGTGGTTTGATTTTCCCCCGGATTTTGTGGTATGCTATGGACACCGTTACAAAAGAAAGGACGCGATCATCGTGCAACAGACGATTTTACAGGAATATGCCAAGCTTATCGCCACCATGGGCGTCAACGTCCAGCCGGGTCAGGAAGTGATTATTGAAGCCGAGCTGGATCAGCCGGAGTTTGTCACGGAGCTGGTCAAGGCCTGCTATGAAGCCGGAGCCCGTGCCGTCCGGGTGGACTGGCAGCATCAGCCGGTTGCCCTGCTCCACGCCCTGCACCGCTCTCCGGAAGCGCTGGGCGAGATGCGGGAGTGGGAAAAGGTCCGTCTCCAGGACATGGTAGATACCCTGCCCTGCCGCATCTATTTGGAGAGCGAGGACCCCGACGGCATGAAGGACGCCGACCCGGCCAAAATCTCCGCCGCCGCCCAGAACCGCCAGCGGATTGCAAAGCCCTACCGGGACCAGATGGAAAACCGTATCCAATGGTGCATTGCCGCCGTACCCGGAAAATCCTGGGCCGCCAAACTGTTCCCGGAGCTGCCGGTGGAGGAAGCCATGGAGAAGCTGTGGGAAGCCATTCTGGAGGCATCCCGTGCCAAGGGCGACGGCCCGGTCAACTGGCAGGCCCACAACGCCGATCTAACCGCCCGGTGCCGCTATCTCAACAGTCTGGGCATCCGTTCTCTCCACTACACGGCCTCCAACGGTACCGATTTTACCGTGGGCATGATGAAAGAAGGCCGGTTCCACGGCGGCGCGGACAAGACGCTGTCCGGCACAATGTTCAACCCCAACATTCCCTCCGAAGAGGTCTATATCTCCCCCAAGCGGGGCGAGGCTGAGGGCATCGTGTACAGCGCCCTGCCCCTGTGTTATCAGGGCCAGCTGATTGAAAATTTCTCCCTGCGGTTTGAAAATGGCCGCGTGGTGGAAGCCAAGGCCGAAAAGAACGAAGCGCTGCTGAAAGAGCTGGTATCCATGGACGAGGGCGCTGCCTATCTGGGCGAGTGCGCACTGGTGCCCTTTGAATCTCCCATCAACCAGACAGGCATTTTGTTCTATAACACCCTGTTCGATGAAAACGCCGTGTGCCATCTGGCCCTGGGCCGTGGCTTCTGCGATACGGTGGAAGATTTCGAGCACCGCTCTTTGGCCGAGTGCCAGGCGTTGGGCGTCAACGATTCCATTGTCCACGAGGACTTTATGATTGGTACCCGGGACCTGAACATCGATGCCGAAACCTTTGACGGCCGCACGGTACCCATTTTCCGTAACGGCACCTGGGCATTTTAATATTTGGGATTTCATGGGGCGTGCTGCCGTGGCAGCGCGCCCCGGTTTTTGTGGCATTGACCATATGGGATGGATGGCACTGGGAATAATTGGAGTATTCCGTCCGCTGCGGCGGGCGACCGGGGCGCCGCCCCTGGACCCTGCGATGTTTTGAAAAAGTTGAGTAAAACTTTTAATGTTTAAGCAGTTTTCCTCTGGAATAACCATTGGCCTATCATTGACCTATGGGGATTCGTACTTTTGTTTTTTCTCTGTTTCCCGTACAATAAAGGCAGAAAATACGAAATTGGAGTGGAAACTATGTCGATTGGTCAATCGTTATTGTTTATGATCGTCAGCCTTGCGGCCTCCCTGGCAGGCGGCCTGTGCGGCGTCGGCGGAGGTGTGGTCATCAAACCGGCCCTGGACGCCTTCGGCTGGGCCAGCGTCAGCACCATCGGCTTTTTGTCCACCTGCACCGTTTTAGCCATGACCGTCTATTCCGTGGGCAAATCCCTGACCGCCGGGGACTCGGTCATAGATCTGCGCATCGGTACTCCCCTGGCCCTGGGCTCCGCCATCGGCGGCGTAGCCGGAAAAGCCGCCTACAGCGCCATTGCCGGACTCTTTGCCAATCCAAACCGCATCGGCTCCATCCAGGCCGTGGTCCTGGGCATCCTGACCGTGGGCTGCCTGATCTACACGGTGAAAAAAGACGGCATCCGTACCCACCATTTCCGCGGTACGCTGCTCTGTTTCTTCCTGGGTCTGGTGTTGGGCTTCTTCTCCAGCTTCCTGGGCATCGGCGGCGGCCCCTTTAATCTGGTGGTCCTCTACTACTTTTTCAGCATGGACACCAAGACCGCTGTAGCCAACAGCATTTATATGATTCTCTTCTGCCAGGGCGCCAACCTGCTGACCACTGTGGCCGGCGGCATTCCCGCCTTCTCCTGGTCCACCCTGCTGCTGATGATGCTGGGCGGCGTCCTGGGCGGCGTCTTTGGCCGTAAAATCAACAAACGCATCGACAACCCCACAGTCGAAAAGCTGTTCCTTGCCATGATGGTGCTGATTATTCTGATCTGCGTATACAACGCCTGGCAGTACAGCGCTTGACCCCAACCCTTCCACCGGCGGCGGACTCTTTCCGGGTCCGCTGCCGGTTTTGTCGTTTCCCAAGGAACATTTCGCAGGAAATCCCCATTGTTAACGCTTTTTTCATTGAGTCAGCGGTAAATCTTTGGTATAATACTTAGAAACTGTATTTGGATGTGTATTTGTTTTGAAGTATGGAAGCTGGAATGTGGCGGGTTATGACGCCACAGCGGCCCATGACCTCTGGGAAGCCGGTTTCTCTCCCCTGACGGCGGCGGTGCTGTGCAGCCGGGGCTGTTCCACGCCCCGGGAGGCCGCCGACCTCCTTTCGGTGGACGGCCCATTGCCGCCCCCGGAGGCCATGACCGATTTGCCCGCCGCCGCCCAACGGGTGCGGCAGGCGTTGGAAAACGGCGAACGCATTGCCGTTTTCGGTGATTACGATGTGGACGGCATCACGTCCACCTGTCTTTTGACCCAATTCCTGCGGGAGCAGGGCGGCGACTGTCTGTTCTACATCCCCGGCCGCATGGAGGAGGGCTACGGCCTCAATATTCCGGCCATTGACGCCCTCCACCAACAGGGAGTGACGCTGCTCATCACCGTGGACTGCGGCATCACCGCCCATCGGGAGGCGGCCTACTGCCGGGAACTGGGGCTGGACCTCATCATTACCGACCACCACGAGTGCAAGGATGCTCTGCCTGACGCCGTAGCTGTGGTGGACCCCCACCGCTGCGATGAACACTACCCCCACTGCGATCTGGCCGGTGTGGGCGTGGCCTTCAAATTGGCCGCCGCCATTGCCGGAGATCAGGAAGCGGTCCTGGACCGGTACGCCGATTTGGTGTGCCTGGGCACCGTGGCCGATGTCATGCCCCTGACGGGAGAAAACCGCGTCTTTGTCAGCCGCGGTCTCCAACAGCTGCACACCCGTCCCCGTCTGGGATTAGCGGCCCTGATGGACCAGTGCAGCTGCGCCGGATCGCCGCCCACCGCCTCCACCATCGGCTATACGCTGGCCCCCCGCATCAACGCCGCCGGACGGCTGGGGCAAGTGGAACTGGCTGTGGAGCTGTTTCTCACCGACGATCCCCAGAGGGCCCAGTATTTGGCCCGGGAGCTGTGTGAGCTGAACCGGCAGCGTCAATTCGTGGAATCGGAGATTTATGAGCAAGCCGTAGCCATGCTGCGGGGCCGTCCCCAGCCTGCGGCCATTGTGCTGGCCGACGAGCGGTGGCATCAGGGCGTAGTGGGCATTGTGGCCTCCCGTCTGGCCGAGGAATATCGCTGCCCCACCTTCCTCATCTGTCTCGATGGGGAACACGGCAAGGCGTCTTCCCGCTCCTATGGCGGTTTTAATCTTTTCGCCGCTCTGGAAGCTCTGGGTGACCACCTGGAGAGTTATGGCGGCCATGAGCTGGCCGCTGGATTCACCATTCGCCGGGATGCCATCGACGGCTTCCGTCAGGCCATGGAGCAGCGGGCCGCCGCGTTCCGGGACTCCGCCGACTACCGCTGCGCCCTGGAAATCGACTGTATGGTGGAGCCCTCCCTGCTGACGCTGCAAACGGTGGCAGCTCTGGACCAGCTGGAGCCTTGCGGGGCCGGTTGTCCCAAGCCGGTGCTGGCCATGGGCGGTCTGATTGTGGACCAGTGTGGCGAAGTGGGCGGCGGCCGTCATCTGCGGCTGCGGCTGCGCAAGGGCACCGTCTGCCTCAATGCTATCTATTTTTCGGCCACCCAGGCCCGGTGCGGCATCCACGTAGGGGACGTGGTGGAGGTGGCCTTTACCCCCCAGATCAATGAGTATCGGGGCGTCCGGTCCGTACAGCTCAATGTGGTGGACATCCGTCCCATGACGGCGGACACCCAGCAGAGTTATGAGCAAGCTCTGTATGAACGGTGTCTGGCGGGCTTTGTCTCGCCGCCGGAGGCCGATTGGTTTTTGCCCCAGCGGCCGGACTTTGTGGCCCTGTGGCGGTATCTGTCCGCACAGACCGGCGAAATCTGTGACGAATGCGCCGCCCTGCGGGAAAAGCTGTCCCGTTATGCGGGCGTTCCGGCCAGTATGATTCGGATGAAACTCTGTCTCGACGTGTTCGCCGAGCAGGGATTGATCGCGCTGGAGCATCGGGCCCAGCGCCTCTCCATCACCCTGACGGCCCAGGGCCGCAAGGTGGATTTGGAGGAAAGCCGCATTCTGCGGCGTTTGAAAGAGAAGAAGGCAGGTGACTGACTATGGAATCCGTACAGGAACACTATTCGGCTATGATGGTAGCCATCCGGCGTTATGCGCCGTATGTGGACATTGAGAAAGTTGACGCGGCGTATCAGTACGCCGAGGAGAAGCACGCCAGCCAGAAGCGCAAGGACGGCTCTCCCTACGTCATCCACCCCCTGGCCGTGGCCGAGATCATCGCGGAAATCGGCCTGGACACCGACGCGGTGGTGGGCGCGCTGCTTCACGACTGCATCGAGGACACCGACTCCTCCTTTGACGACATCGCCAAGCGGTTCGGCCGCACGGTGGCCGAGCTGGTGGAGGGCGTCACCAAGCTGACCCGGGTGCAGTATTCCACCACCGAGGAGCAGCAGATGGAGAATCTGCGGAAAATGTTCATGGCCATGAGCAAGGACATCCGCGTTATTCTCATCAAGATTGCCGACCGGCTCCACAACACCCGGACGCTGCAATATCAGACGCCGGCCAAAAAGATCAGCAAGTCCCTGGAGACCATGGAGATCTACGCGCCCCTGGCCCACCGGCTTGGTATGCAGAAGATCAAGTGGGAGCTGGAGGACGAGTCCCTCAAGTATCTGGAGCCGGAGGCCTACAACGAGATCATGGCCTATCTGGACGCCCATGAGGAACAGGCCAACCAGTTTATGCGGGGCGTCCAGTCCAAGATCACCACGCGTCTTTCCAGCGTGGGCATCCACGGCAAAATCTACGGCCGTATCAAGCATGTCTACTCCATCTTCCGCAAGATGAAGTCCCAGCACAAGACCATCGACGAGCTGTACGACCTCTACGCCTTCCGCATCATCGTGGACACCATCCCCGACTGCTACAACGTGCTGGGCCATATCCACGACCTGTTTAATCTGGTGCCGGGCCGGTTTAAGGATTACATTTCCACCCCCAAGCCCAACATGTACCAGTCCTTGCACACCACGGTCATCGGCTCCGACGGCATCCCCTTTGAGGTGCAGATCCGTACCTGGGACATGCACCAGACGGCGGAATACGGTGTGGCCGCCCACTGGAAGTACAAGCAGGGCGTCAATAAGACCGGCGATGAAAAGGATTTTGAATGGATTCGCCGTCTGCTGGAAAGCCAGCAGGACACCGACGCCGAGGAGTATGTCCACTCCCTCAAGGTGGACATGTTCGATGATGAGGTATTCGTCTTCACCCCCAAGGGCAAGGTCATCAGCCTGCCCCAGGGCTCCACGCCCATTGACTTCGCCTACGCCATCCACTCAGCCGTCGGCAACTCCATGGTGGGCGCGAAAATCGCGGGCCGCATTGCCAAAATCGATGAACCGTTGAAAAACGGCGACATTGTGGAGGTCATCACCTCCAAGACCGCCAAGGGCCCCAGCCGCGACTGGCTGAAAATCTGCAAATCCAATCAGGCCCGCAACAAGATCCGCCAGTGGTTCAAGAAGGAGTGCCGGGAGGAAAACATTGCCCACGGCAAGGCCAGCTTTGAAGCGGAGCTGCGTCACTTCAACATCAACCCCAATGTGCTGAACAACGCCGAGGTTCTTCCCACGGTCCTCAAAAAAGTCTGTTTTGACTCTCTGGACGATATGTACGCCGCCATCGGCTACGGCGGCATCACCGCCCAGAAGTGCGTGGGCCGGATTCGGGATGAACTGGTACAGGCCGCCAAGCCCGCCAAGGACCCCAAGGATACGGGCTTGAATCTCAACAAGGCCCCCACCCACAACGAGAGTGGCGTCATTGTGGGCGGCGACATCGGCTCCTGCATGGTGAAGTTCTCCCGGTGCTGTACACCGGTGCCCGGCGACGACATCGTGGGCTTTATCACCAAGGGATACGGCGTATCCATTCACCGCAAGGACTGCCCCAACGCCAAGGCCGCGTCCGATCCGGCTCAGGCAGACCGCTGGGTGCAGGTGTCCTGGGCCAACACCGAATCGGAGCCCTTCTCCACCACGCTGGAGATTGATTCCAACGCCCGTCAGGGCGTCTTCCTGGATGTGGCTACCATTCTGGCCTCGGCCAAGGTCCGGGTCACGGAAATCTCCGCCCGGGACCTGCCCAATGACCGGGCGCTGACGCTGGCCACCTTCGATGTGAAAAACATCGACGAGCTCAACGCCATCAAGCAGAAAATCCGCGGCCTGTCCGGCGTCACCGACGTCCGCCGCGGCAGACATTGAGTTGAGAAGGAGCACCTGAACCATGAGAGCAGTTTTGACCCGCGTCTCCTCGGCCTCCGTCACCATCGACGGCACGGTGCGCGGTTCCATTGGCAGAGGATTTCTGATCCTCCTGGGCATCGGTCCCAATGACACCCCGGCCATCTGCAAAAAGCTGGCGGAAAAATGCGTCAGCCTTCGCATTTTTACCGACGAGCAGGACAAGATGAATTTAGGACTCAGCGATGTGGGCGGCCAGGTGTTGGTCATCAGCCAGTTTACCCTGTACGGCGACTGTAAAAAGGGCCGCCGCCCCAGCTTTGTCAACGCCGCTTCGCCGGATTTGGCCATTCCCCTCTATGAGCAATTTCTGGATGAGTGCCGTGCCCTGGGCTACGAGCCCCAGCACGGTGAGTTCGGCGCCCATATGGAGGTAGCCTCCGTCAACGACGGCCCGGTGACACTGATTCTGGACACCGACGACTGGGTGTAAAGGAGGGTTTTCCCATGCACATCACCACCCTGCCCCTGGGGCCGCTGGGGGCCAACTGTTATATTGTCTCCGACGGCGCCTGCTGTGCCGTCATCGACCCCGGCGACAACGGCCCTGCCCTTCACGACGCCCTGCGGGGACTTACCGTGTCGGCCATTCTGCTGACCCACGGCCATTTCGACCATGTGGGCGGCGTCCGGGCCCTCCAGGCGGAAACCGGCGCGCCGGTGTACCTCAGCAGCCACGACCTGAGCCTGCCCGCGGAACTCAGCGGCGGCCTGCCTGCCGAGTTTACCGACCTGTCTCAGGAAGCGGCCTCTGCCATCACGGTGGGTTCCATAACCTTTGACGTTTTGGAAACACCGGGCCACTGTCCCGGCTCCGTGTGCTTCTGGGCCAAGGATGGCCAGCAGGAGGCGCTGTTCACCGGCGATACCCTGTTCCAGGGCTCCATGGGCCGCACGGATTTTCCCGGCGGTGACCTGACCGCCATGCAGCTTTCCTTGCAGCGGCTCAGCCAGCTGCCCCCGTCCCTGGCCGTCTATCCCGGCCACGGCCCCGCCTCCACCATCGGCGACGAGCGCCGCTGGAATCCCTTCCTGCGGCCCTTTGTGGGCCGGGAGGATTGAACCATGCGGCTCTATCTCGATGGCCATGCGGAGCGGTACGCGCTGGAGCAGCTGCAAATGGCCCTGTTTCCGGGAGAGCCCATGGAGTACACGGAGACGCCCTTTGATGGTGACGGCGCCGTTTCCACCCTGCGCCGGAAGGATGGCGTTTTGCTGGCCCACACCGCCATCTGCAAGGAGGGCCGCACGGTGACGGGAGAGCAAACTCTACCCGAAGCAGAGGAAACCGTCTCCACCCGTCGCCGCACCTTACAGCAGAGCTATTACAAAGCCGCCGTCCAGCTGTTGGACGTGCCGCCGCCTTGGGGAGCCCTGGCCGGTGTCCGGCCCACCAAGCTGACCACCCGGTGCCTGATGCACGGCGGCACCGCCGCCGACTGCGACGCCCTGATGCGGGACGTGTACTATGTGCAGCCAGAGCGCCGCAGACTGTGCATTGACGCAAGCCTGGCCACGGTGGAAGCGGCATCTCTGCTGCGGCCCAAGGACCTTTCCCTGTATATCGGCATTCCCTTCTGTCCCACCCGCTGCTTTTATTGCAGCTTTGTCAGCCAGTCCATTGAAAAGCAGGCCCATCTGCTGGAGCCGTTTCTCCAATCTCTGCTGGTGGAGATTGAAACGGTGGGACAACTGCTGGCGCAATCGGGCTGGCCGGTGCGCACCGTCTACATCGGCGGCGGCACCCCCACCACCCTGTCGGCGGAGCAGCTTTCCCGGCTGCTTGCTGCGATTTCCAGTCATGTGAACCTGTCCCAGTGCCTAGAATATACGGTGGAGGGCGGACGGCCCGACACGTTGAATCGGGAGAAGCTGGACGTTCTGCGCTCCGGCGGTGTGGACCGCATCAGCATCAATCCCCAGACCATGCAGGACGCGGTTTTGCAGCGCATGGGACGCCGCCACACGGCGGCGGATGTGGTGAGCGCCTACGAGGATGCCGTGGCGGCGGGCTTTACGGCCATCAATATGGACCTTATCGCCGGTCTGCCCGGTGACAGTCCCGCCGGCTTTGCCGAGTCTCTTGCCCGGTGTCTGGCCCTGGACCCGTCCAATCTCACGGTCCACACTTTGGCCATCAAGCGCAGCTCCGACCTGAATCTGGACCGGACGGGCCTGCTGCCCGCCGAAGCCGTGGCCTCCATGCTGGAGACGGCGGAAACAGCCCTGCGGGGCAGCGGATACGCCCCCTATTACCTGTACCGGCAGAAATACATGTCCGGCAGCTTTGAAAATGTCGGTTGGAGCAAGGCCGGTTCGGCCTGTCTCTACAACATTTATATGATGGAGGAACTCCACAGTATTTTGTCTCTGGGCGGCGGCGGCGTCAGCAAAGTCAACCTGCCCGGCGGCAAGCTGGAGCGACTCAGCAACCCCAAATACCCACGGGAGTACCTGGAACGGTTGAACGACACATTGGATGCACACCGTACCTTCTTCCGGATGCTGAATGAAACGGAGAGATGTATATGAAGCGGTTTCAATTACACGCGCTGAACGACGACATCCGCAGCGACCCGGCCGACTTTATCGCCCGCTGTGACGGCCGTTACGACCGCATGGTGGTCGAAACGGCCCAGGCTGCCGCCAAAAACATCCAAAACAGTCCCATCATTTTGCTGGCCGGTCCGTCCGGCTCCGGCAAGACCACCACGGCCACCCGTATCCGCCAGGAGTTGGAGCGTCACGGCATTGGTACCCACGCCGTCAGCCTGGATGACTACTACCGCAACCCTCTGGCGCCGGACTACCCCAAGACCGAGGACGGCGAGCCGGATCTGGAATCGCCTTTGGGTCTGGACATTCCCCTGCTGGAGCAGCATTTGACCGATCTGGCCGCCGGTCGGGAGATCACCGTCCCCCACTTCGATTTCAAGACCCATACCCGCGACGAGAGCAAGGCATGGCAGCTCCAGCTCCAGCCCGATGAAATGGTGGTCTTTGAAGGTCTCCACGCCCTCAATCCCCTGTTTACGGAGCGGCACCCCCATGCGTTCCGCATTGCCATCTCCGCCGCCAGCGATCTCTATGACGGCGACACCCTGCTGCTGCACCACGATCAGTTCCGGCTCCTGCGGCGGTCGGTGCGGGACCTGTACCACCGCAACGCCCCGGCACTGGAAACCCTGTCCCTGTGGGGCAACGTGGGCCGCGGTGAACGGCTGTACATCAATCCTTATCGGGACCAGGCCAATGTGGTCCTCAACACCTCCCTGGGCTATGAACTGTCGGTGCTGTACCCCATTGCCGCGCCCTATTACGCCGCCCTGCCCGCCGACGCGCCGGAGATGGAAAGCGTAAAGGCCATTGCCCGGGCCGCCCAGCTGGTGGAACCCATCGACGGCGGTTTGGTACCCCAGTCCTCCCTCATGCGTCAGGAATTTATGCAGTAATCGAGTTTGTCAAAACTGTGTTTTTGACAAACTCGATGCGAGAATTCAACTTTTTAAAGTTGAATTCTCGGTCTATTGAAATTAGTGCAGGGGACTTTTTGTCCCCCGCACACACCCCCTGCTGCTCTATGGCGGCAAGCTTACCTTGTTTATTGACAGTCTGAATGGTCAATACATTATTTTTCTATACGAAAGGAACGACTATGGATACACTGTTTTCCAATGCCACTGTGGTGACCATGGATGAGTCCATGCACCAGTACACCGGCGGTTTCGTCGGCGTCACCGACGGAAAAATTTCCTATGTGGGCAAGAACCCGCCCCCCGAGACGGAAAAGCCCAAGGAAATCATTGACGGCACCGGCATGGTGCTGATGCCCGGCCTGATCAACTGCCACACCCATCTGCCCATGACCATTCTGCGGGGCTACGCCGACGACTACGATCTGCAAACCTGGCTGACGGAGTATATTTTCCCCAAGGAAGCCCATCTGGATGACCGTTGCGTCAAGGCCGCCACGCTGCTGGGCATTGCCGAGTGCCTCCAGTTCGGCGTCACCTCCGTGACGGACATGTACGACCACATCGATGCCATTGCCGAGGCCGTGGCCGAGAGCGGCATCAAGGCCAATCTGTCCCGCGGTACCACCCTCTTTGACCCGGAGGGCTTCGAGTTCGACAAATATCCCGCCTGTCAGGAGTTGGTGGCCGCCCGGGAGAAGTGGCACAACTACGACAACGGCCGCATCCGTATTGAGGCTTCCATCCACGGTGAGTACACCTCCAGCCATGAGCTGTGGGACGCCATGGCCGAATATTGCATCAACGAGGGTGTCCGGATGCACATTCACCTGTCGGAGACCGAGAGCGAGCACAACAGCTGTGTGGAAAAGTACGGTCTGACCCCGGCCCAGCTGTTGGACTGCCACCATGTCTTCGATGTCCCCACTACCGCCGCCCACTGTGTGTGGATTACGGAGGAGGACCGGAAACTGTTGGCCAAGCGTGGCGTCTCCGCCGCCCACAACCCCATCTCCAATCTGAAGCTGGCCAGCGGCGTAGCCGATATCATGGCCATGGTCAAAGACGGCATGAACGTCTGCCTCGGCACCGACGGCACCGCCTCCAACAACAACCTGGACCTCTTTGAGGAGATCAAGGCCGCCGCCCTCCTGGCAAAGGAGAAGCACCGCGACCCCACCGCCGTATCCGCCACCGCCGCCCTGATGATGGCTACGGTCTGCGGCGCACGGGCCCAGGGCCGCGACACCGAATGCGGCATGATCAAGGAGGGCATGGATGCTGACCTGATTCTGGTGGACTTCACCCGTCCCCACCTGATGCCCTGCCACAACGTCATTTCCAGCCTGGCCTATTCCGCCCGCGGCGGTGACGTGTGCCTGACCATGGTACGCGGCAAGATTCTCTATGCCGGCGGCAAGTTCCCCACCATCGACCTCAGCGCCGTGGTCAAGGAGCTGGCCGAGTATGCCATGCCCAAGGTGTTCCAGCCCACGGGCAGCGACGAATCCTCCGCCTCTTGAATTTGCGCACCACTGCATCATGATGCCTGCGGTCCGGACTGGACCCATGGCAACTGATGCGGTGCTGCCTTTGATAAAGGACTGATTGCATTTTGAATCCACAACCCATGAAGAAGCAGAGCTTCCTCCACGGCACGGCCATTCTGGCCCTGGCCACCTTCATCGTCAAGATTATCGGCGCCTGCTACAAAATTCCCCTGGTGGGCATCATCGGCAACTCCGGCTATGGTTACTTCACCATGGCTTATGACATCTATTCGGTGCTGCTGACCATCTCCACGGCGGGCCTGCCGGTGGCCATGTCCCGGATGATCTCTGAGAGCGAGGCCCTAGGCCACCACGCCCAGATCAAACGCATTTACCGGGCGTCGCTGTACGTCTTTCTGACCATCGGCATCATCGGCAGCGGCGGTATGCTGATCTTCTGCCGCCAGCTGGCCGAGTTTATGAGATCTCCCAACTCCTGGGCCTCCATCGCCGCCCTAGCGCCCGCCGTGTTCTTTGTGTGCGTTATCTCCTCTTACCGCGGCTTCTTCCAGGGTCAGAGCAACATGACCCCCACCTCCGTTTCTCAGGTCTATGAAGCGCTGTGCAAGCTGTTCATCGGCCTGGGCGCGGCCTGGTTCGTCATGAACCGCACCGGCGACGTGGTGCTGGCCGCCGGCGGTGCCATTTTGGGCGTCACCGTGGGCACCATCGTCTCCATGGTCTATCTGGGAACCAAATACCGCAAGGCCGCCGCGTTTCTGGACGCCCAGGGCGGCCCCGTCAAGCCCCTGGGCGTGACGGTCAAGCAGCTGCTGTCCATTGCCATTCCCATCACCCTGGGCGCGGCCGGTCTCCAGCTGATCAATCTGGTGGATGCCAAAATCGTCGGTAGCCGCCTGCTGGGGGCCGTGGGCTTCACCCAGTCCCACACCGACGAGATCAGGGGCATCTACAACTTCTGTCAGACCATGTTCAATCTGCCCGCCGCCTTCATCGTTCCCATCACCGTGTCCATCATCCCTTCCATTACGGGCTATCTGACGGTGAAGGATTACAAATCCACGCTGATGGTGGAGGAGTCCGCCGTCCGTATCACGGCCCTGCTGGGTCTGCCCTGCGGCGTGGGTTTGGCGGTACTGTCCGGCCCCATCCTCACCATGCTGGCTAAATACGGTCCCACGGAACTGGCCACCGGCAACCCCATTCTGCGGATTTTCGGCGCTGCCGTTATCCTCAACTGTCTGGTGCTGCTGACCAACGCCATGATGCAGGCTCACGGTAATGTGACCACGCCCCTGATTAATATGCTCATTGGCGGCATTGTCAAGGTGATTGTCAACTTTGTGCTGGTGGGTATGCCTCAGTTCAATATCATCGGCGCCCCCATCGGTACCTTCTGCTGCTACTTCACCATTATCTCTCTGAACCTGCTGGCTATGAAGCGGATGCAGCGGGAGCACAGCCCCCGGATTGTCCGCACGCTTCTGAAGCCCCTGATTGCGTCCCTGATTATGGGCGCCGCCGCTTGGGCGGCCTACGGGCTTCTGAGCCGCTTTATCTCCTCCAACAGCGTCGCCTGCCTGGGCGCCATCGCCATTGCCGGCTGTGTGTATCTGGTGCTGGTGGCAGCCCTGCGGATTATCACCAAGGAGGACTGCATGCTTCTGCCCAAGGGTGAAAAAATTGCCAAATTGTTAAAAATCAACTGACTTTACGGAAGAAATATTGCAAAAGGGGAAAAACTATGGTAGAGTTTCAAAAGAAAGACCGCTACGGCTATGACGATCTCGTAGAGATTGTCCACCTCCTCCGCTCCCCCGGCGGCTGTCCCTGGGACCAGGAGCAGACCCATCAATCCATTGCCCGGAATTTTCTGGAGGAGACGTATGAGGTGCTGGAAGCCATCGACCAGGACGACCCAGTCCATATGTGCGAGGAGCTGGGCGATGTGCTGACCCAGGTGGTATTCCATGGCGACATGGAGCAGGACGCCGGGCGGTTTACTCTGGAGGACGTCTACGACGGCATCTGCAAGAAGCTGATTCTGCGTCATCCCCACGTCTTCGGCTCCACAGTGGTGGGCAGCACCGGCGAGGTGCTCAACAACTGGGACGCCATCAAGCGGGTGGAAAAGGACCAGAAGACCTTCACCGACACCCTGGAAGCGGTGCCCAAGAATCTCCCTGCCAACTGGCGGGCCGAAAAGCTGATGAAAAAGGCTTCCAAGGCGGGCTTTGCCTGGGACAACGGGTTTCAGGCCATCGACAAGCTGGCTGCGGAAACCGTTGAGCTGGGGCAGGCCATGGTTGACGGGTCCAATGTGGCCGAAGAGCTGGGCGACACCCTCTTTGCGGCCGTGGGCGTCTGCTATACCCTGGGTCTGGACCCGGAGACGGTACTCCATGAGGCCTGTGAGAAATTCATCCGCCGGTTTGCGGCCATGGAGCAGCGGGCCGGCAGCACATCGCTGGATACGCTTTCCAAGGAGCAGCTTCTGACCCTGTGGAACGACTGTAAACCCTGATCACACCATTTCAACACCAAAGAAAGAGGTCAAACACGCTATGAATAAGACTGAACTGATCGCCGCTGTGGCCGAGAAGGCCGGTATTGCCAAGAAGGACGCCGAAAAGGCCGTCAATGCCACCCTGGACGCCATCACCGAAACCATGGTTGCCGGCGACAAGGTGCAGCTGGTGGGCTTCGGTACCTTTGAGACCCGCCGCCGGGAGGCCCGCACCGGCCGCAATCCCCGGACCAAGGAAGCCTTTGAGATTCCCGCCTCCACCGTGCCCGCCTTCAAGCCCGGCAAAGCCCTGAAAGATCAGGTCAACAAGTAAGATGCGGCTGGACAAATATTTGAAGGTGTCGCGGCTCATCAAGCGGCGCACCGTGGCCAATGAGGCCTGTGACAACGAGCGTATCACCGTCAACGGCCGTCCGGCCAAAGCCTCCTATGATGTGAAGGTTGGCGATGTGCTGGAAATTCGTTTCGGCGCCAAGACCGTGAAAATTGAAGTTCTGGCCGTGGCTGAGGCCGTCCGCAAGGATGACGCCGCCGCCATGTACCGGGAACTGACCGAGTAAAAAACCACCGGGTTTTCCGTAAAAATCGGAAAACCCGGTGGTTTTTTGTTGCAATCTGGAAACTGTTGTCGTATACTGGACACAAGGTGCCACCACACGGTCGGCGGTTGTCCCCCTTAATCAAAGGGGGGCTTGCTTCATGTCCCCCTGGAAAGGGGGGATGGGCATGAACTATGTGACATATACGGACTTGTTCGCATTTGCTACATTTGTTGTCTGCCTGATTGGTTTATTTGTGAACCATAAAAAGAAGTAACCGCCCCGTCTTCCACACGCGCGGTTACTTCTTTTAACCAGCCAGGGGGACAACCGTCGCCGGTGGCACCCCTTTTCTATTATTAGTATATCCTGTTTTTACTTGTTTGTCAACGACCCTCGGCCAGTCCTGGTGTCGGGCGGTCTTTCTCCACCTGAATGAGAAAGCCGCTGTCATCCGGCTCTCTCAGGTTGCACATCAGCAGGGCCGCGTACTGGAGCCCTTGGTTGTCACAGATCTGTACATGGATGTTGTTGTCCCCATACCGGTCTGCATAGCCTACCCGCAGAAACCGTTCCCCATCAAAAATGCTGCTGGTATAAATGGAGTTCTCCTCCATACCGGCACTGGTGTCGCAGTCGATGACCTGATGATAAAGGCCGTCTTCTCCCACCGCCCAGACAGTGATCCACTGGGAATCGTTTTCCTCTTTTTCCGAGTGCAGGGTGGACACGGTAACCACATGGTCGTTTTCCACTTGGGACTGATACCATCCGTTCTCGTTGCCCATGTAATGGCCGCCGATGGGGAAGGTCTGAATCTGCTCCATGGTGGCCCAGTCAAAGAGAATCGCGGTGCTGCCATCCTCCGTATCGGCTGTCAGCAGCAACCGGGTATCGTCTTCCATACCATAAAGCGCGCTGCCGTCCTCCGTGGCATAGACCAGCTCCACCTCACTCTCCACCACCTGCTCCAGAATGCCGTCTTCCTCATCCAACTTCTGCACTGGAATTCGATAAATGCCCTGAGGGGCTGCTCCCGCAATGGGATTCCCGTCACTGTCCCGGGCCGTAAACAGCAGATACCAGCAGCCGTCGGGGCCCTGAATCCCGCTGCCGTAGATATTGTTCACATTGGGCAGGTTATAACCGATACTGTAGACATTTCCGCTTTCATACTTGCTGACAGTAACGGACGCCACATCCCCCTCCCGGACCGGTACATGGAAAAATTCCGTGGCCGTCGGCCAGAGTTGCGAATCATCCATACTGTGGCCAGTGTGGCCAACGGGGAGGGTTGATTCTGCGGCAATCTCGTAATACTCTATATACGGAGCCAGTGGCACCGTCACAGCATAGTCCTCCGCACCGTCCGGCGTCTGCTCTGCCGCCGCTGTCAGCACGTCGGCCAGCCAGGCCGTCTCCGGCTGCTCCATAAAGTCAATCGGGCCGTTACTGCTCATCCCCATATTGCTCTGACAGTACAGACTGATCGTGTCGCGGCTGAGTTCCCACTCCCACTCATATCGGGCGGTAAAATGGAAGTCCGAATCCGTTTCCACCGTCTCCCCCAGGGTGATGGTATTCTGCCAGTGGAGCTTGCCGTTGCTGGTCAACATAGATTCGATTTGCAGCCCCTCCCCTACCGCCGGGTCACCGTAGAGCCGCTGCTCCGTATAGGTGACAGTCTCCGCGTTCCGATTGACATAAGGCACCGCCGCTGCCAGAATGCCCACGCTGAGCACCGCCAGGGCCAGCAGCAGAATGAGACTTCTGCGCATGGTCAATCCTCCTCTCCCGTCAACTCCGACAGAGCCTTGCTGACCCGGTCGGCCCGGTAGTGGTACGTCTCCTTGACAAAATCCAGAACATTTTTACCCTGTTCGTCCAGCTCCAATGTGGTGGTGTCAGCCACCACCCGGCCATTTCTCAGCAATACCGCCCGGCTGATAAAACCGCTGACCTCTTCCAACAGATGGGTCGATAGGAGCACCGTCTCCGTAGGCTCCAGGATGCCCAGGAGCACTTTATAAAAATCCTCCCGGTTGAACACATCGTTCCCGGCAAAGGGTTCGTCCATCAGGATATAGTCCGCCCCCTGGCTCAAGGCCAGAATGACCTCGAACTGGTTTTTCTGGCCCGTGGAGAAGCTGCGGATGGGCTTGTTTGGTGGCAGCTCGAAGAACTCCAGCAGGGCGCCAAACCGTTTTTCCCGGAATTTGGGAAAATGCTCCCGATAAAATTCCCCATGGCCCTGGGCCGTCAGATTGGGGAAAAAGGAGTGTTCACAGGTGGCAAAGCTGAGCCGCTCAATATTCCGTGTGGTAATGGGTTCCCCATCCAGGGTGATGTCTCCCTGGTAGGACAGAAAGCCCAGAATACACTTCATCAGCGTCGTCTTACCGGCGCCGTTCTCTCCGAACAGGCCCACGATTTCGCCGGGTCCAATGGTCAGGTCCACGCCGGTCAACGCCTGTTTGCTTCGGCCATAGACTTTTTTGACTTCTTTCAGTTGCAGCATAGGAAAACCCCCTCCTTACATCAGGTTCAGCAGTTCCAGCCAGGAATAGGGATACAAGCACTGTTCCGGCGTACACAGCATATAAATGGTGAAATCCAGGCACCGCAGCACAAAGGCCAGCAGCAGATAGCCCAGCGCCGCCAGGGCCGGTATGGTCAGCACCCGCCGCCACCGCTCCCAGCGGTCCGGCAGACGGCGCATGGTATAGATGCTTTTGCCGCCCTGGTAATATCTGGAATACAGCTGTACGGCCACCACCACCATAGCCAGGGCCGCCACAAAGCAGCCGTACAGGCTGGTACCTAAGATTTGCCAGAACGGCGGCATCATGGTACCATCGAGCTTCTTGATATTGCCGTGGTAGTAGGTATATAAATCGTTACGGGCCGACAGATACCGCAGGATGAATTGCAGATGGAACAGCAACGCGGAAATCAGGCCCGTCAACAGTCCCATCTCGGATTTGGACGGGTCCACCCCCGGCGGCAGATAGCGGGCCATCCACACATGGCGTTGTTTCATGGTGTTTCCTCCTCTTCCTCCAGTTCTGCCCATCTGGGCAGCCATACAAACGCAGTACAGAGCATAAGCCACAGAACACCCAATACGATAATCTCCCACTCATAGCTGCCCAATGGACTGGTGACGATGGCCATGGCAATCAGGGATACAAAGGGATGAATGGTCCGTTTGCCGCAAAAGCTGCGAATCATAGCAATGCCGCCGTACAGGCCCAGGCCCACATAGCGGAAAATCGTCGCCACCCACCGCCAGCCGTCGGCCAAAGGCAGCAGGCCATGGAAATAGCTGCTGCGGTAGGCGGCCAGAAACAACGTCTGCTGGTGGTATCGCTCCGGTTGGAGCTGCCTGAAAAGGAACACCGCGCCCATGGCTGCCGCCAGCTGAACGGCCCACACCAGGAGAAACAGCAGCACGCCGCCCACCAGAGACCAGAACATCCGGGCCGTTTGAGATACCGGCAGCCGGTACCAGGTGTAATCCACCCAGCCGCCCCGGCGGCCCATGGCCCCGAAGCACACAAACAAGCCTGCCATAGCCAACGCCGCCGTCCAGCGGAAGGGCCACCAATCCAGCACAGTTTCCACAGCAATGCCTGCGTTAATGTCCGGGTGCTGAATCCTCCACAGGGCCAGACCCAGCTGCACCACGGCCATGGCCGCTAAAATCAGGATGGTCCGGTACAGCTGACTGCGGCTGACCAGCATCAATAGGGAAAGCTGACGTTTCATTCCAGTTCCTTCTCCTTCCAGAGCGTTTCTACCAGGGCGACGGTCTCCGCACAGGTGGCGCCCAAGGCTTTCATAGACCGGACAAAGGCCCGCACCTGATAGTCCGGCAGGTTTTTTCGCAGCGCTTCCACCTGTTCCGCCGTGGCCGAAATGAGGCTTTTTGCCCCCGTATGGGACTGGAGCCATCCCTCCTCCTCCAGAAGCCGGAACGCCTTCTGAATGGTGTTGGGATTGACGCCCAGCAGCGCCGACAGCGCCCGGCGGGAGGGCAGCTCCTCGCCGTCAACCACCGTTCCGGCGGCAATTCCGGCTTTGACATGGCGAATGATCTGCAAATAAATGGGGACGCCGTCCTCCAACCGCAGCGTCGTAAACTCTACCATGGCTGCCTCCTTTCACTGTATTATATGTGCAGTACACTTTCTAAGTGTATTATATCCATAGTACACTTTTCTGTCAATAGGGGGTTTCTGAGAAAAAAAGAGCACGCTGCAAGCTCCATTGCAGCGTGCTCTTTTACGATCACTCAATATTCATCCACATCGGCGTAGTCGTCGTACTCCGAAGGACGTCTTCTGCACAGGGTGAAACGGTGGGGATCGGTGATCTTATCCCAGTAGCCAATGAGCAGGCACACGCCGCCGGCCAGGGCCAGGCTGGCGCCCACGATCTTCAGAACAAATCTTGCAAGTTTCACAAGTCCGCCTCCTTACGTTGTCGGTGGTAATGGTATCAGTATACCCCTTTTTCTGCCGGATAGCAAGTATTTTTACAGACGAAGAATGGCATCCTCCCGACGGGGCTTATAGGCCGGGGCCGGTGCGGCGGCATAGCCCAACGCACAGTGGCCCACGCCGCGGTAGGTCTCGGGAATACCCCATTCTTTCAGCATGGCCTTGCCTTCGTCGCTGTCGAACATCTCCCGTGCCCGGTGAATCCAACAGGAGCCGACGCCCAGAGATTCCGCGGCCAGCATCAGATTACCGATGACCAGACTGCCATCCTCCGCCCAGGTATGTACCGTGGAATCGGCCAGGACCAGCACAATGGTGGGCGCACCATAGAAGGGGTCGCCGTCCCGGCCCTGAATCGCCGCATTCATCCGGCGGAACTTCTCCCGCAGCTTCTCATCCTGAATTACCACCATCCGCGCCGACTGCTTGCCCATGCCGCTGGCGGCCCAGGTACCGGCCTCCAGAATGGGATTGAGGATTTCGTCTTCCAGCTGACGGCCCATAAAGTTGCGGCAGCTGCGGCGGCTGAGGATGGTTTTCATGGTTTCATTCATACAAAATTCCTCCTTACACGTATCCGTACATACCCCGGACGGAAACTTCCCCCGAGGTGATGGTTTCCTTGGTACCGTCGGGCCACGTCACCAGCAGCCCGGCGTCTTCATCGATGCCATCGGCATGGGCCGGACGGGCTTCCCCGCCCCGAATGACCTGAATCTCTTTGCCAATGGTGACGCAGTCGGCAGCATAACGGGTCATCCAGGCCGCTTTCTCCGTCAGAAGTTCCCGGTCAGCCCGGTACAGCTGGCGAATTAGCTCAGCGGCGTAGCAGTTGCGGTTTACCGTCTGGCCGGTGGCCTCTTTCAGAGAAACGGCCATGGGCCGCACCTCCGGGGGAAAATCGCCGTCACCATGGTTGCAGTTGGTGCCGATGCCCACCACCACATAGTCCACCAGACCGCTCTCGGCCTGGATAGACAGCTCTGTGAGAATGCCCACGCATTTTCGCCCGTCAATAACCACGTCATTGGTCCATTTGATGCCGGGCCGCAGGCCGGTAGCCGCCTCAATGGCTTCCACTGTGGCCTCGGCTGAGACAGCCGTCAGATGCATTAGCTGATGGGGCGGCACGGTGGGCCGGAGAATGACCGTCAGATAGACGCCGACGCCCGACGGAGATGCAAAGCGGCGGCCCATACGGCCCCGGCCTCCTGTCTGCTGATTGGCTACCACTACCGTACCATGGGTGGCCCCTTCAGCAGCCAGCTTTTTAGCCAGAGTGTTGGTGGAATCCACCGAGTCCAGCACTGTGACCCGGTCGGCCCAGGGATGGTCTCCCAAGGCCCGCAGTACCTCGTCCCGGCACAGGGGTGTGCTGTGTTCCACCAGTTTATAGCCCCGGTTGGTCACCGACGCGATTTCATAGCCGTCGTCCCGCAGGGCTTGGACAGCCTTCCAGATGGCGGCGCGGCTCAGTCCCAGCTGCCGGCTCATCTCCTGGCCGGACAAATAATCGCCCTGCTGCCGCAGCAGGGCCAAAACGGATTCCTTGGTCATGGAATGCCTCCCTTGACACCGTATGTATTTTCTGGTATAACGTATATTGTCAACTCAACTGTAGTATAATTAGTTTACAATCGGAGGTCAACATGAAACTGCGCAATTGGATTTTAGCCGCCCTGTTCACGGCCCTGACGGCGGTGGGCTGTCTGATCAAGATTCCCACGCCCATTTCGTCGTTCAGTCCCCTGTTTTTCTTCACCGCCCTGTCGGCGCTGCTGCTGGGGCCGAAGTTCGGCGCCCTGTCCCAGGGTATGTATGTGGCGCTGGGCCTGCTGGGTCTGCCCATCTTCACCACCGGCGGCGGCATCGGCTCCATCTTCACCACCACCTTCGGCTTTCTCCTGGGGCTGATTCCGGCGGCTGCCGTCATCGGCCTGCTGGTGAAGCGGTGGGGAACCTCCTTCAAGGCACTCTGCGCCGCCTCCACCGTGGGGCTGCTGGTGCTGTACGCCGTGGGTCTGCCCTATATGCACCTGATTCTGACGGTGTACATGGAAAAGACCTGGACCATTGGCCAGACCATCATGGGCGGTATGATCTTATTCCTGCCCTGGGATGCCGTCAAAATCGTGGCGGCGGCAGGTCTGGCCCGGCGGGTGCTGCCGGTCATGGGACTCTATGAGAGCAGCCAGGCCACTACAGCCAAGGCGGCAAACATGGCTAAAAACACAAACAGCATTTGATAGCCGCTGGGGGACACCGGCTCCGCCGGGTCCTCCTCCTCGGCGGTGACGCCGTAGACGGTCTCGAATTCCTCCATGGCCGCCAGGAGCTCCGCATCATCAAAAGGCTCAGATGGAGCCTCCGCCGGTGTCCGAGCGGGAACACGGCGGCGTCCGGCCCGGCGGCGGCGCACGGGATGGAGCAGTTCTTCCGGTTCCGGCGCTTCCACGGTCTCTGTCTCCGTCTCATGGACCATGGACGGCGGCAGACGGACGGCCACCAGCTGGTCTACCAGCCGAACGCCGCAGTCGTCGCAGCGGGTCACGCCATCATCAAAAACGCGCTTGCATTGTGGACACCACATGGATCCACCTCCTGTTCTTTCCCTAGGAAAAGTGTGCCACATTCTTCCAAGGTTGTCAAGGGGTGCACATAGGAGTGATGCCGCAGGAACATCCTGCGGCATCACTGGGTTTTCATGTCTTTTTGCTGAATCGCTCGCCACAGGATGGGCAGCGGATAATGATTTGACCCTTGCCCTTAGGGACCCGCACCTTCTGGCGGCAGCGGGGACAGGCAAAGTAGCTGTGATCCCGGTCCCGAAACCGGTGAATCACCTGTAAAAATTTCTGGTTTTCCCGCTGTCTCTTGGCAATGTTGCGGGAATACATGCGAAAAATCGCATAGATCAGGGGGACATAGGCCAGCAAACCGAGGAAGTACAGCTTGGAAAAGCTGCTGAGCAGGCACAGAACCACGCCCACAACCAGCAAGAACTGCCCCAGCTTGTCGGAGCCGTAACGGCCATACATAAAGTAGCGGAATTTTTGTCCCAATTTTTGAAACATTCTTACATCACCACTATCATTATAGCGGCTTTGGGCACAAAAACAACCAATTGAGGCCATTGTTTACGGATTGTTTACGGTTGGGAGACAGTTTCCAGGGAAACCACCGGAATATAGGGCCGGTTGAACAGCCGGAAAGGGACGCCGCTGTTGCCCAGACCCCGGCTCACCACCATCGACGTGCGGTTTTCGGTGAACAATCCCGCCGTAAACTCGGGAAACAGCTGCCGGTCCGTCCCCAGCAGTCCACCCACGAAGGGCAGACGGATAACGCCGCCGTGGGCATGGCCGCAGAGAACCACATCCACCCCCAGGGCTGCCCAGCGGGGTAAATCCTCGTTGCGATGGGCCAGCAGCACCGTGTAGACATCGCCGTGGGCCGCCCGGATTTCCTCCAACAGCGTCTCCGGTGTCTTCTGGTCCCAGGGACCATTGGGGTCATCGACGCCCGCCAGGACAATCTGCTGGCCGTCCCGCTCCAACACCTCGTACTCATTGTGGAGCACCCGGACGCCGCCGTCCTCCAACCGCTGGTAAAAGTCCCAGGTACCGTCCATGACCCATTCATGGTTACCGGATATGTAATAGGCCGGTGCAATGGTATCCAGCGCCGCCGCCGTGTCCACCATGGCCGTCACCTGTTCCGCCGAACAGGTCTCGTCGGCCAAATCACCGGTGATGGCGATCAGGTCCGGCTCCGCCGCTTCCACCGCGTCCAGGAGCGTTTCGTTGCCGGGGCCGAAGGTTTTGCCGTGGAGGTCCGACACCACCGCAATGCGCAGGCCGTCAAAGGCTGCGGGCAGCCGCTCCGATGGGACGGAAAACGGCTCCGCCGCAATAATATTATTTTCATACTGCCAGAAACCGGCGGCGATGAGACCCACCGCCGCCCAGATAATCAGACTGTGGAGACAGCCGCGACGCCGCATCCCCTCACCTGCCCTTCTCTATGAGTATAGTCCATGGGAGCCGGCGAAGGGTGTCGCCTTATGGTTCCACGAATTTTTTTCGGATGGTTTCCAGCGTTTCCTCCGTCACGCCGGTGGTGCAAAGGTACTCCCGCACAGAGCCATAGGTCCGGTGCAAGTAGTCCAGCAGCCCTTCCATGGCCGACGGCGGCGTATGGAACATGGTCTCATGATATCGGGTTCCCTCACCCTGGGGCCGCAGACGGCCGCCCCGCATGGCGTCGAACACCGGCTGTAAATAGAGTTCGCTGACGGCGTAATCGGCCACGATATCGGCCCGGTCCACCCCGGCCAGGGAAAGGAGAAAACAGGCGCAAAGACCCGTCCGGTCCTTACCGGTGGTACAGTGGAACAGCATGCCGCCCCGGGCGGCGGCGGCCAACTCCAAAAAGCGGCGGACCCAGGGCCGATTGTCCTCACAGCGAGTGATATAAATCTGCTGCCAGTCCACGGGCCGCTCGGTGGAAAAGCTCTCGGCGTCACCGCCCTGGGGGCAGCTGCAGCAGAGCATGGCCATACGCAGGTCACTGGGCCGCAGAGACGCTTCCGCCGGGGACCGGAGATCGATGGCCGTATGGATGCCATAGCGGGTCAGCTCGGCCACGGTGACCGGCGGCAGGGCGCAGGGGGCCTCAGACCGGACAAAGACGCCGAAGCGGGTACGTCCGCCGGGTACGGCGTAGCCGCCCAAATCCCGGACATTATACAGACCTTGCAGGGGCAAGCGTCGAACAAATTCCATGGCCGAAGCCTCCTTTGGTACAAATTCAGATTAGTTCAGTATAGCATAAATTCACGGCGCGGTAAAGGGCCGCCGTCAGCGGAGGAACAGTCCCACCAGCAGAAGCAGCAGACCCGTCGCGATCAAAGCGATTCTGTTGAACATCTTTTTACCCTCGGAACCCCGTTTCCTGCAATAGGGCTGGAGCAGTCCCAAGGCAGCAAAGAGAATCGCCGCCAGAACATTGTAGGTCACAAGATACGGGCTGCGATGCTGTACGCTATTGATGACCGCTACCATGGCCCAGATGATGGCCACCAGGAACCAGGTCAGTTGTTTATTCATGGAGAATCGCCTCCTTTTGTGTTCAGAATACCATAAAAACGGGCCCGCCGCACTGTTCTTGCGGTGGGCCCGTCGCTTATGGAATTTTCAAACCCCTTATGCGAAGGGATTCTCGGTGGGATAGGGCAGGTGCTTGGGCTGGTTGTAGGCAATATCGGTCACACCCAGGTACTTGAAGACCTCAAACAGGGACTTGCCGTAGTTGCCGAAGGCCACAGCGCCATGGTGGGGATAGCGCTTCTCAATGAGGACATGGCGATAGAAGCGATCCATTTCTGGGATACCGAACACGCCGATGGAGCCGAAGCTGTTGGTGGGAACGTCCAGGACAGCGCCCTGGGCGATGTAAGCGTGCAGCGTGGTGTCAGCGCCGCTCTGGAGACGGTAGAACGTGATGTCACCGGCTTTCAGGTCGCCTTCCATGGTGCCGCGGGTGATATCGGGCTCGGCCAGATCGGGCTCCAGATCGCGCTTCATAATGCGCTGATAGCCCATGGTGGGCTTCTTCAACAGACTGGCACAGGTGTTGCCGCAGTGGAAGCCCATGAAGGTCTCGGTCAGGCGCAGATCATACTTGCCCTTGATGCCCTCGTCATAGGCTTTGGCAGGCACGGTGTTATTGATATCCAGCAGGGTGACTGCCTTGCCGGAGACACAGACGCCAATGTACTCGGACAAAGCACCATAGATGTCCACCTCACAGCTGACGGGGATGCCGCGGCCGGTGAGGCGGCTGTTGACGTAGCAGGGCACAAAGCCGAACTCCGTCTGGAAGGCCGGCCAGCACTTGTTGGCAAAGGCCACATACTTGCGGGTGCCCTTGTGCTCCTCCATCCAATCCAGCAGGGTCAGCTCGTACTGGGCCAAACGGGGCAGAACACCGGCATATTGGTTCTCACCGATTTCAGCCTTCATCTCCTCCATGAGGGCGGGGATGCGGGGATCCTCCTTGTGCTTGTTGTAGGCGGCCAGCAGGTCCAGCTCACTGTTCTCCTCCACGGCAACACCCAGGTCGTACAGGGCCTTGATGGGGGCATTACATGCCAGGAAGTCATCGGGACGGGGACCGAAGGCAATAATCTTCAAGTCCTTGAGACCCAGGATGGCGGTGGCGATGGGAGCAAACTCATGGATACGCTCCACCAGCTCCCCGGCGGTGCCCACGGGAACCTCGGGGATGTAGACGCGCTTCTGACGCAGGCCCAGGTTATAGCTGGCGTTCAGCATGCCGCAGTAGGCGTCGCCGCGTCCGTCGAACAGGTCTCCGTCCCCCTCGGCAGCACCCACATACATCAGGGGGCCATCAAAGAAGTCGGCAATCATGGTTTCGGGGGTCTCGGGGCCGAAGTTGCCCAGGAACACTACCAGGGCGTTGACGCCATGGGCTACCACGTCGTTGACGGCGTCGCGGGCCTGGACCTCCGTCTCCACGGTGATGGGGCACTCGTACAGGCCCTCGCCATAGGCGGCCTTGATGGCAGCGCGGCGGCGCTCCGACAGAGCCGCGGGGAAGCAGCTGCGGGACACGGCAATGATGCCCAGTTTCAGCTCAGGAATGTTTGTAATCATGGGAATCGTCTCCTTTTGCTATGTAAAAAGTTTAAATGAGATTGGCAATATCAATGTTTTCTCCCTTGAGACCGATGTGGGCGCCGTCCTTGGCCTCGCTGCTCTCGGCGTGGGCCAGGAGCCATTTGTTGCGGGCGGTCATCCAGGTGTCCTCCTCCGTCTTGGGCAGGAACACGGGCTTTTCGGTGTTGGTGCCCTGGGGCAGCGCCACCATGACTTTGAAGCCCTGGCCCTTCTTGGCCGAACAGGGCGCATAATGGAGTGTGGTGGCAAAGACCTCCACCATAGTACCGGCGGGACACAGAAACGCCTTGACGGTGGCGGTGTCCAGGACGCCGTCCACAATATCCGATTCCTGGCCCAGCAGCAGGATAAAGTCCCGGCTGCCCAGGTTCACCTCGCTGTCCCGGTGGTACTCCAGACAGTTGAGCTTTGTATTGCAGCCGTTGCACCAGCCCAGCTGAACCGGCATACCGCCGTAGACCTGATCGCGGATCTGGACATAGGCGGGCAGCTCTTCCAGAACCTTGTCACTGGGGACATACTCCACACCCTGGGGCAGCGGCGTTTTATTCTCCAAAGCCTGCACCAGTTCGGCGGTATCATAGCCCGACAGGACCCGGCCATACGTCCGGAACTCCGCGTCGTATACACTATAAATGTGCATAAAAGTCACTCCTTTGTCTTTGCCATGGCGGGATAGACCGCCTTCAGCGCCGGATAGAGCTTGCGGTAGACCTGATAGCGTTCCTCATAGCGGGCGGCAATGGCCGGGTCGGGCTTATAGACACGGCACTCGCTGCGGAGCTTGTCGCAGGCGGCTTCTACAGACGGATACGCACCGGAAGCCACCATGGCCAGAATGGCGCCGCCATAGCCCGCGCCCTCTTCGGACATGGGCACGTGCAGTTCCATCTGGAGCACGTTGGCGATAATGGTTCTCCACAGGGGGCTCTTGGCGCCGCCGCCGCAGAGACCGGACTGGATCAGATGCAGGCCCAGGCCCCGGGCGATTTCCACGCTGTCGCGGATGGCGAAAGCCACACCCTCCAGAATGGCCTGGGTCATCTGGTGGCGGCTGGTGTCCATGGTCATGCCCAGGAACGCGCCGCGGGCGTCGGGGTCGTTGTGGGGAGACCGCTCACCCATGAGATAGGGCAGGAAAAATACCGGGTTGTTGCCCAGCTCGTCCTCGGTGATGGGCGATTGCTCCTCATTGTCGGAAATGGCTTTCAAAATATCTTTGGTCCACCAGCCGTAAGCCGAAGCCGCCGACAGGATGCAGCCCATCAGATGGTAGGTACCATCGGCATGGGCAAAGGCATGGAGATTGCCCTCGGGGGGCAGGCGGAACTCCTTGGAGGAGATAAAGACGGTGCCGGAGGTGCCCAGAGACACATTACAGGCGCAGTCGCCCACGGTGCCCGTACCCACGGCGGCGGCGGCGTTGTCGCCTGCGCCGGCGGCCACCACAGTCTCGGCGGTGAGACCCAGTTCCTTGGCCACGTCGGGCAGGACGCAGCCCACCTTCTCATAGCTCTCGTAGAGCTTGGGCATCTGGCTTTCGGAAATGCCGCAGTAGCGCAGCAGCTCCTGGGACCAGCAGCGGTTCTTCACGTCCATCAGCAGCATACCGGCAGCGTCGGACATGTCGCAGCTGTGGACGCCGGTGAGCTTGTAAACCACATAGTCCTTGGGCAGCATGATCTTGGCGATCTTGGCGAAGTTCTCCGGTTCATGCTTGCGCATCCACAGGAGCTTGGGGGCTGTGAATCCGGCAAAGGCGATATTGCCGCACAGCTCCAGCAGCTTTTCCTTGCCGTAGTGGGCATTCATTTCCTCGGTCTCCTTGCCGGTGCGGCCGTCGTTCCAGAGGATGGCGGGACGGATGACGGTATCATCCTTGTCCAGAGCCACCAGACCATGCATTTGACCACCGGCGGCCAGGCCCTTGACCTGGGCGGGGTCGATGCCCTCCAGCAGCTGGGGAATCAGAGTACGGACGGCGTTCCACCAGTCCTCGGGATTCTGCTGGGACCAGCCGGGCTGGGGGAACTCCAGAGGATAGGTCTGGGAAACGGACTTGCAGACGGTGCCGGCTTCATCCACCAGAAGAATCTTCACGGAGGATGTGCCGAGATCGACGCCGATGTAGTACATAGGGTCACCTCATTGTTATGGTAGTACGCAGGGACAGCGTGGCGCGCAGACGCGGGCCACGCTCTCCTCCGCTATTTTAGCTCTTCTCGCGCTTGGATACAACATCAAAAATAACGGCTGCCAGCAGCACCAAGCCCTTGACGACCTTCTGGTAGTTCTGGTCGATGCCCATGATGCTCATGCCGATATTGATGACGCCCATGAGCAGTGCGCCGACGATGACGCCGGGGACTGTACCCACGCCGCCGTAGGCGGAAGCGCCGCCGATGAAGCAGGAGCCGATGGCATCCATCTCATAGTTCTGGCCGTAGGTGGGCTGGGCGGAGGTCATACGGGCGATGGTCAGAATACCGGCCAGGGCAGACAGCAGGCCCATGTTGGTATAAGCGATGAAGTACACCCGGTTGGTGTTGACGCCGGACAGCTTGGCGGCCTTTTCGTTGCCGCCGATGGCGTAGAAGTACCGGCCGATGGTGGTCTTGGACGTGATATAAGCGTACACCAGGATAACAACGGCCACCCAGATCAGAGCGGTGGGAATGCCCTTGTGCTGGCTCAGCTTGAGGGTGAAGAAGCCGATGACAGCCACGATGATGATCATGGTGCCCAGGGTCTTGGTCAGAGAGTCGACGCTGTAGCCCTTTTTGACGCGGGTAGCCCGCTTGCTGAGGGTCATAACCACATAGAGGATGGCCACAATGGCACCCACCACCAGGGCCAGCAGGTTGGTACCCTCACCGCCGCCCAGGAAATCGGGGATGTAGCAGTCTGCGCCGCCGCCGAAGACCTTGACAAAGGTCTCATTGGTCACGGACATGGTCTTGCCGTCCAGGACCACGTTGGACAGTCCGCGGAAGACAAACATGCCGGACAGGGTGACAATGAAAGGAGGAACGCGGACAAAGGCAATCCAGAAAGCCTGCCAGGCGCCGATGACCAGGCCGACGACCAGCATCAGCAGCACGGCGGGAATCCAGCCCATCCCCTTATCCAGGAAGATGGCACCCACGGCACCGACAAAGCAGACGACGGAGCCCACGGACAGGTCGATGTTACCGCCGGTGAGGATACACAGCAGCATACCGGTGGCCAGCACAAAGACGTAAGCGTTCTGGGAGATGATATTGGTGATATTCTGGGGCAGCAGGATCTTGCCGTCGGTCTGCCATGCGAAGAAGGCAGCGACAAGGATCAAGATCAGAATCATGGTATATTTCTGCACAGCAGGCAGAATTTTGTTCTTAGTCATGGGTCACGGCTCCTTTTTCGTTGTTGCAGGATCGGAGGATACAGGCCATGATGCCCTCCTGAGTGGCGTCGGCCTGGTTGAATTCGCCGACCATCCGGCCCTCGTTCATGACGTAGATGCGGTCACTCATACCCAGCACCTCCGGCAGCTCCGAGGAGATCATAATCACCGATTTGCCCTCGGACACCAGCTGGTTGATGATGGTGTAAATCTCATACTTGGCGCCCACGTCGATGCCGCGTGTGGGCTCGTCCAGAATCAGGACGTCGGGATCGGTGAACATCCACTTGGCCAGCAGAACCTTCTGCTGATTGCCGCCGGACAGGTTGCCCACCTTCTGTTCCACGCCGGTACATTTGGTGCGCATTTTCTGCCGGTAGTCGTCGGCCACGGCGTACTCCTTGTCCTGGTCGATGACGCCCCGGCTGGAGACGCCCTTCATGTTGGCCAGGGTGGTGTTGATGCGGATGGGATTGGAGAGGATCAGGCCGTTGCCCTTGCGGTCCTCGGTCACATAGGCCAGACCGTGGTCGATGGCCTCCCGAATGGTATGGAGCTTGACCTCCTTACCGTCAAGGTACAGCTGGCCGCTGATGCCGCTGCCGTAGCTGTGCCCAAAAATACTCATAGCCAGTTCGGTGCGGCCCGCGCCCATGAGGCCGGAGATGCCGACCACTTCGCCGCGGCGCACTTTGAAGGATACGTTGTCCACCACTTTTTTCTCCCGGTACTGGGGGTGGTGCACGGTCCAGTTTTTGACCTCCATCATGGTATCGCCAATCTGCACATTCTTGCGCTTGGGGAACCGGTCGGCCAGCTCGCGGCCCACCATGCCCCGGATGATGCGGTCTTCGCTGAGATCGTCCACACCCTTGGTCAGCGTCTCAATGGTGTGGCCGTCGCGGATGACGGTGATATCGTCCGCCACGTAGGACACCTCGTTGAGCTTGTGGGAGATGATAATGGAAGTCATACCCTCTTTCTTGAACCGCAGCAGCAGGTCCAGCAGGGCTTTGGAGTCGGATTCGTTGAGGGACGAGGTGGGCTCGTCCAGAATCAGCAGCTTGGCGTTCTTGGCCAATGCCTTGGCGATTTCCACCAGCTGCTGCTTGCCCACGCCGATGTCGCGGATCAGCGTGCGGGAGGATTCGGTGAGGCCCACGGTCCGCAGATGGCGGTCGGCCTCGGCATACGTTTTATTCCAGTCGATGGAATAGGATTTACCCTGTTCATTGCCCAGGAACATATTTTCACCGATGGACATATAGGGAATCAGTGCCAGCTCCTGGTGGATAATGACGATGCCCTTGGCTTCGCTGTCGCGGATTTTGGAGAACTTACAGACCTCTCCGTCGTAAATGATGTCTCCGGAATAGGTACCATAGGGGTAGATGCCGCTGAGAACGTTCATCAGCGTCGATTTGCCGGCGCCGTTTTCACCGACCAGGGCATGGATGCTGCCCTTTTTCACCTTCAGATTCACGTCGTCCAGAGCCCGGACGCCGGGAAACAGTTTGGTGATACTTTTCATTTCGAGAATATACTCAGACAAGGTATCGCCTCCGTCATAGGATCTCATTAGGTAGGCCGTATCAGGGCGGCGTTACCGCCCCGATACGGCCGAACGTTCTAATGGAATCAGCCCAGATCAGCCTCGGTGTAGTAACCGGAGTCGATGAGCAGCTCCTGATAGTTGTCGATGGTGCAGGCCACGGGCTCGCACAGGTAGGAGGGGATCACGCCGGTGCCGTTGTCATAGGTCTCGGTGTCGTTGATCTCCGGCTCGCTGCCCTGCATGATGGCGTCCACCATGCCGACCGTTGCTTCGGCCAGGGTACGGGTGTCCTTGAAGACGGACATGGACTACTTGCCGTCGACGATGTTCTTGACGTTGGCGATGTCGCAGTCCTGACCGGTCAGCACAGGGTACTCGCCGGTGTAGGAGGAAGCCAGCGCGTTGGCAACGCCCAGAGCGGTGGAGTCATTGGAGGCCAGGACGGCGTCCAGCTGGGTGCCGTCGGCGTAGTAAGAAGCCAGAATGTTCTCGAAACGGGACTGAGCAGCGTCGGTAGCCCAGTTGGCGGTGGCGACGGTGGCCTTCTCAACCTGACCGGAGGGGCAGACCAGAGTGCCGTTGTCCAGGTACTCCTGCAGGACGCTCATGGCGCCGTCATAGAAGAAGTTGATGTTGTTGTCGCCGGGGTCGCCGGTGATGAACTCGATGTTGTAGGTCTTGTCGCCGGCATTCTTCAGGTCCAGCGCATCGACGATGTACTCGCCCTGCTTGACGCCCACGTTCCAGTTGTCGAAGGTGGCATAGTAGCTGACGGCGTCGCTGTCCATGATCAGACGGTCATAGGCGATGACGGGGATACCGGCATCCTTGGCCTGAGCCATGACGGTGCCCAGGGAAGAGCCGTCGATGGAGGCGACCACCAGGACTTCGCAGCCATTGGAGATCATGTTCTCAATCTGGGAAACCTGGGTCTGGATGTCGTTGGCAGCGTACTGCAGGTCAACGGTGTAACCAGCGGCCTCCAGCTGGGCCTTCATGTTCTCGCCGTCCTGGTTCCAGCGCTGCAGGTCCTTGGTGGGCATGGCCACGCCGACCAGGCCGCCGCCTTCGCCGGTCTCAGAACCGGTGTCCTCCGTGGAGGTGTCTTCCGTGGCGGTATCACCGGTGTTGGCGGTGTCCTCACTGGCGGTATCGCTGCCGGTGTCTTCGGTGTTGGTCTTGGAACCGCAGGCACAGGCGCTGACGGCCAGAATACCGGCCAGCAGCATGGCAAGAGCTCTCTTTTTCATGATGCAAGTCTCCTTTTTTGTTTTTTCCGAGAATGCCGGATGGTATATCCTGCCGCCGGTCCGGCAGCCGAATATCACATCTGTGCTTGGTGTGCATTTATTATAGCACCGGATATCCAGGAATTGCTACGGCCAGACTGCCTAATATATTCGCCTATTTTTTATGGTATTTGCCTAACCATTGCAGTTGTCAAACTTAATTTTACCTAATTATATTAGGTTCCCCCTCTTGCCTTTTTCCGTCAAATGATTTACAATACAGTGGAAGAGGTGATTCCACATGGCAGGCGCAACCGCCAAAGATATTGCAAAAAAGTTGGGCATTTCCACTGCTTCTGTCTCTGTTGCCCTGAATGGCAAGCCCGGCGTCAGCGCCGCAACCCGGCAGCGGATTTTGGCCGCCGCCGCGGAACTGGGCTATTACGCGCCGAAGATTACGGCGGCAGACAGCCGGCAGTTTTGTTTTCTGATTTATATTGATCCGGAGGTCGGCATTGTCAAAGCCTCCACCTACTATACGTTTGTGCTGCAAAGCGTAGAACGGGCAGCCAAAGAATTAGGCTGCCGCGTTCTGATCCGTTACTATTACGCCAACCGCAGTTTCACTGAGCAGATGAGCGATATTCTCCAGGATATCGACGGTCTGCTGGTCCTGGGCACCGACATGACCGGTGCCCAGCAGTCGGAGTTGGGCGGGATGATCGTCAACGGTTCTCTGCCCTTCCCGGTGGTGGTCATCGACAATTTCATTCTGTCGGCCTATGCCGACTGCGTGGGCAACGACAACCTGTACGGCACCAAGGCCGCCGTGTCCTATCTCATTGACCAGGGCCGCCGGACCTTTGCCTATGTGCGGGCCAACCAGCGGGTAGCCAACTTTGAGGACCGGGAAAACGGCATTTGTCTGGCCATTACCGAGCATCTGGGCAGAGAAGCTGCCCCTCTGATGGTCATACCGGTGGATATTTCTCCGGACCGGACCTTCCATGATATTTGCAGCTGGCTGGAACAGTCCCCAACGCTGCCGGAGGCCATTATCGCAGAAAACGACGAGGTCGCCGCCGCTGCCATTCGGGCGCTGCGGTCCCGAGACTGTGCTGTGCCGGAAGCGGTGGCGGTCATGGGCTTTGATGACATTCCCATCTGTGAAATGGTGGACCCGGCCATTACCACGGTCCACACCCACAAAGAGCAACTGGGCAGCGAAGCCGTCAGTCTCCTCTACCGCCGTATTGTTGCCGGGGAAACAGCTCAGTCCATCCGCAGTCACGGGTGCATTAAGCTGGCTTTGTCAACGCGCATTGTAGTCAGAGGAAGCACTGGCCCTCTGGAGCGCTGCTGATACGGTATCCGGCGTGAAAGCTATAAAAGTTTTACTCGATTTTTTAAAAGTTGAGTAAAACTTTTATTTTTTTACCAATTCCAACAAACTGTCCCAAAAGGGCCGGTTGGATTTTTCATCGGCTGTGTTATACTGTATATAAAAAGGATCCTGCCAAGGAGGAATTACCATGTCATACAGCGGGATGGCGGCCACGGCTGCCCAGATGAAGGAGCTGGATCGCATTGCCATTGAGGAACGGGGCATCCCGTCTCTGGAGTTGATGGAACAGGCGGCCACGGCGGTGGCCGACGCAGTAGAAGATCTGCTGACGCCGGCCCCCCTGGGGCCGACGGCCACCAGCAGCACCCTGCTGGTGGCCGTCCCCCGCAAGGGCGAATCCCTCACCGACGAGGACCAGGCAGAAGTGGAACGGCTCCAGGCCATGATGAACGACCCAGCCCAAAAGGGCCGCCGGGTGGCCGTATTCTGCGGCCCCGGCAACAACGGCGGCGACGGCATCGCCGCCGCCCGGCTGCTGATGCAGCGGGGCTTTTCCGTTCGGGCTGTCCTTGTCGGTGAGCGCAATCGTATGACCGCCGACGCCCGTGCCATGGAGCAGCGGCTCCGGGACTGCGGCGGAACGCTGGAGGATTTCTGTCCCACCAATCAAGAGCAGATGTTGCTGCTGTCCGTCTGCGACTGCAATGTGGACGCCCTGTTTGGCGTGGGGCTGTCCCGGCCCATCACCGGCGACGCCGCATTGGCGGTGCAGCTGCTCCAGACCCGCACGGGCAGCCCGGTGGTATCCTGCGACATTCCCTCCGGCATTCACACTGACACCGGCGCGGTTCTGGGCTGCGCCGTCCGTGCCGCCGTCACCGTCACCTTTTCCTGCCCCAAGCCGGGCCACTATCTGGGGGACGGCGCGGAGCACACCGGTGATCTGCGGGTAGCGGATATCGGACTGCCCTTTGATCTGCTGTACAACCAGACAGCCCGGCTGGAAGTCGTGGACGGCAGCTTTACCCTGCCCCGCCGGAAGCCCAACAGCCACAAGGGTGACTATGGCCGCCTGCTTATCGTCGGCGGCAGCGAGGGATATACCGGCGCGCCGGTGCTGGCCGCTTCGGCGGCTCTGCGCAGCGGCGCGGGATTGGTCTTTGTGGCTGTGCCCCGGAATGTCTATCCCATTGTCGCCGGACGGTGCAGCGCCGCCATGCCCTTTCCCCTGCCCGATTCGGCGGACGCACTTCTGGACCGGGTCAACGGGTGCAGCGCGGCCCTGATTGGTCCCGGCCTGGGCCGGGACCATGACAACTTGGTGCGGGTACTGCTCCAAGTCCTGGACTGTCCGGTGGTGCTGGATGCCGATGGTCTCAACGCCGCAGTTGGTCATCTGAACTGGATTCGCAGCCGCACAGCCCCCACGGTTTTAACGCCCCATGATGGAGAATTTGCCCGGCTCACAGGCTGCACTTTGCCCATCGGCGACCGGCTGGATGCCGCCCGCTCCCTGGCCCAGGACACGGGGGCCATTGTCGTGCTCAAAGGCCATCGCACCGTCACCGCCGCCCCCGACGGCCGCACCTGGATCAACACCAGCGGCAACGCCGGTATGGCTACCGGCGGCAGCGGCGACACACTGGCTGGGATTCTGGCCGCGTTCCTGGGGCAGAAACCGCTCTATTCCAACGGTACCGACGCCGCCCGGCTGACCGCTCAGGCCGTCTGGTTCCATGGCGCTGCCGGAGACCACGCCGCCCGCCGTCTGGGAGAATACAGTCTCCTTCCCGATGATCTCATTGACGCGCTGCCCCAGGTCCTTCGGGACCACATTGCAGATTGAGGAGGCGGCCCAGCTTGCAGTCCATTCCGCCCATCGGGGGCCATACCGTTCACCGGTTTGAACTGCCTCTGATTCATTCCAATATGTATGTGGTCCTTTGCGGCGGCGACGCCCTTGTTGTGGACCCCTGTCTCAGTGGGGAAGCCGTGGCCCTGCTGCAAAGCAGCGGCGTGACCCGCTGCACCATTCTGCTGACCCATGAGCACTACGACCACATTTCCGGCGTCAACCAACTGCGGGAGCACTTCTCTTGTACGGTGATTTGTACCGAAATCTGCGCCCAGCGCATGGCCAATCCCCGCCGCAGTCATGCCGCCGTCTTTCCGGCCATGTTCTTTTCCCAGGGGCCGGAGGTGGTCCGGCAGGCAGCGGCGCTGTTTGACACCCAATATACCTGTACCGCTGACGAAACCTACACCGGTACGCTGGACCTCCAATGGCACGGCATTCCGCTGCATCTGGTGGAGCTGTCGGGCCATTCCCCCGGCAGCGCCGCCATCGAAGCCGCCGGAACCCATGTGTTTACCGGCGACAATCTGATTCCCGGCACGGAAACACTGATTCGGCTCCCCGGCGGCGATAAAACCGTTTACCTGGACCAGGTGGTACCCTATTTGCGCCGTCTGCCCTCCTCCACGGTGCTCCTGCCCGGTCATGGCGCCTGGGGCTATCGCGCCGATCCGGAGATGGAAGCGGCGCTGCCATAAGCAGACGCCGCCGGCTCATTCGATGCCGGCGGTATTCCGTTTCTATTCGGTCCATATGGATAAACTGTACAAAAAAATAGTATATTTGACATTTTTCCGCTTTTTCCCTACACAATTCAGGTCCTATGGAGTATAATCTTCTTTAATAGGCTCTGCATTGACGAGCACATTGGGTTGCAGGAGCAAAACGTATGGTCCATTCCGTAAAAAAAACGAAACAGCATTTTATACGCCGCAGCTTGTCCCGTCTGGTATACGTCGCCATCCGTTGGGTGGTGCGGGTCCTCTATCCGCGCATCACCATGGAGGGCACGGAACATCTGCCGGATGACGGCTGTGTGGTGGTGGGCAATCATGCCAAAATGAACGGTCCCATCACAGCTGAACTGTATTTTCCCGGCGAGCGCCGGATTTGGTGCGCCGCCCAGATGATGGATTGGCGGGCGGTGCCCTCCTATGCCTATAACGATTTTTGGCGTGCAAAACCCCTGTATATCCGCTGGTTTTACCGGCTCTCTTCCTATGTGATCACGCCGTTTTCCGTGTGTATTTTCAACAATGCCCACACCATTCCCGTGTACCACGACTCCCGGATTATGACCACCTTCCATCAGACCATAGCGGCGCTGTCCGATAATGCAAAGGTGATTATTTTTCCTGAGTGCGCCGAGCCTCACAACCACATTGTCAACCAGTTTCAAAACCGGTCTATCGACGTGGCCCGGACCTATTACAACCGCACGGGAAAACGGCTGTCCTTTGTGCCCATGTACATCGCGCCCCGGTTGAAAACGGCCCGTCTGGGGCATGCCGTGACCTTTGACCCGGACCGCCCTTTGGCGCAAGAGCGGCAGCGCATCTGCGACTGTCTTATGGAGGAAATCACCGCCATGGCCGAGCAGATGCCCCTGCATACTGTGGTGCCATACGACAACATTCCCAAAAAACGCCATCACACCAACCGGCCGGACCAGGAGACATTCCATGAGAAAACCAACCGTTGATTACCGCTCATTCCGTTTCTCCAAGCTGAATACGCCGGAATTTTCCCACCTGAAGCTGTTGTCCGGCTGGGTGGTCTATTTCCTGCTGTACATCCTTACAGAACGGCTGATTCCCGCCGAACGATGCCATCCGGTCCACTGTTGGCTGGACGATGTCATTCCCTTTCAGGAGATTTTTATTATCCCCTATGTGTTCTGGTATTTGCTGGTTGTCGGTTCCCTGCTGTATTTTCTGCTTTACAATGTGAACCAGTTCCGAAACCTGCAAACCTATATCATCATCACCCAGCTGGTGGCCATGGCCATCTATATTCTGTTTCCCAGCCGACAGGATTTGCGTCCGGAGACATTTCCGCAGGAAAACATTTTGACGCAAATTGTGGCGTTTATCTATTCGGTCGATACCAATACCGGCGTCTGTCCGTCGCTGCATGTGGCGTATTCCCTGGGCATCGCGTCCACATGGCTCAAAGAGCGCTCCGCGTCCTGGCCGGTGAAGGCGGCCATTGTGGCGGCAGTCATCTGCATCTGCCTGTCGGTGGCCTTTGTCAAACAGCATTCCGTCCTGGATATTGTGGCGGCCATTCCCGTGTGTCTGTTGGCGGAATGGCTCGTATTTAGAAATTACTACAAGCTGCGCCGTCAGCTGCATGAGAACGTTTCGTGAACGGGGGTACCATAGAACGATGAAAAAGAGATGGGGAGACCGAAAGGACGGCGTCCTGCTGCGTCAAGTTGATTCCATGCATTACATTATGCCCTTAATCTATCCCAACCGGTGCGATAATGAGGCATTTATGCACATTCGGGTCGATTTGACCGACGCCATGCAATATCTGGAGGAGAAAAACGCCTCCGGCCCCGAATATAAATACAACCTGTTTCAGCTGGTGGTGACGGCCATCTTGAAGGTCATTGTCCTGCGGCCCTATATGAACCGGTTTATTGCCAATCAAAACCTATACCAGCGCAACGAGGTCACCGCCGCCTTTACCATCAAGAAGATTTTCTCCGATGAAGGTGGTGAGGCCCTGGCCAGAATCCATGCTAAGGAAACCGATACCCTGGACACCATTCACAATGAGATTTACCGGCAGGTATCCAAGGGCCGCGGCGAGACCAAGGACGCCTCTTCCGCCGCCATGGATGTGGTACAGAAAATTCCCGGCAAGCACCTCATCGGCTGGGGCGCCCGATTCCTGGACCGCCACGGCTGGATGCCCTCCTCGGTCATTGCCACGGACCCCTATTACTGCTCGGTGGTGCTGACCAATCTGGGCAGTCTGAAACTGGATGCCGGGTATCACCATCTGACCAACTGGGGCACCAACTCCCTGTTCTGTGCCATTGGTCTGATGAAAAAGCGGCCCTTTTACGACGATGACGGCAATATGACCATGCGCATGAGCGTGGACCTGGGATTGACCATCGACGAGCGCATTGCCGACGGCTATTACTATTCCAAAACCATCCGGTTGTTAAAAACACTCTTGGAAAATCCGCGGCTGCTGGAGCTGCCGCTGAGCGAGAAGGTGGAGTATTAAATGAAAACCATCCCTGTAAAAACGCCCTGGAAGGACTACATGGGCGATGTGCCCATGCATCTGCAATATTTTGAAGGCTCCATGTATGACGCCGTAGCCGAAACGGCCAAGAAATACCCCAACAATGTGGCGTTCGACTTCATGGGCAAATCCACCACCTATAAAAAGCTGATGCAGGAGATTGAGCTCTGCGCCAAGGCTCTGCGGACCATCGGCATCCGGGAAAATGACCGGGTCACCATTGCCATGCCCAACTGCCCCCAGGCCATCTACCTGTTCTACGCCGTCAATCTGGTGGGCGGCATCGCCAATATGATTCACCCCCTGTCGGCGGAAAAGGAAATTGAATTCTATCTCAATGAATCGGAAAGCGTCACCGCCATCACCCTGGACCAGTTCTATCATAAGTTTGAACGGGTCCGGCAGAATACCAAAGTGGTCAATATTGTGATTGCCAGCATCAAAGACGCCCTCTCCCCCACCATCCGGGCCGGTTACATGCTGACCGAGGGCCGGAAAATCGAAAAGATTCCCGACGATGCTCCGGTCATCCGCTGGGCCGACTTTATGCGTATGAGCAAGCACTGCTTCTATAACTATAAGGTAGAGCGCCGTTCCGATGACCCGGCGGTCATCCTCTATTCCGGCGGCACCACCGGCACCACCAAGGGCATCGTCCTGACCAATAAGAATTTCAACGCTCTGGGCCAGCAGGTAGTGGCGGCTAATCCCATGTTCCGCCCCGGCGACAAAATGTTGGCCGCCATGCCTCTGTTCCACGGTTTCGGTCTGGGCGTCTGCATCCATACCATGCTGTCCCAGGGCGGCCGCTGCGTTTTGGTGCCCCGGTTCACCCCCAAAACCTATGCCCGGGACCTGGTGAAAAAACGCTGCAACTTTGTAGCCGGTGTTCCCACCCTTTATGAAGCGCTGCTGCGGCTGCCTGATATGGACGGCGCCGACCTGAGCTGCCTGAAAGGCGTATTCTCCGGCGGCGACTCCCTTTCGGTAGAGCTGAAAAAGAAGTTTGACAAGTTCCTCTATGACCACAAGGCCACCATTCAGGTTCGGGAGGGCTATGGCACCACGGAGACCGTCACGGCCTGCTGTCTGACGCCGTCCCATATGTACAAGGAAGGCTCCATCGGCCTGCCCTTCCCCGATACCTACATTAAAATTGTCAAGCCCGGCACCGACAAGGAAGTGCCCTACGGCACCGAAGGTGAAATCCTTCTGGCCGGTCCCACGGTCATGAAGGAGTACCGGGGCCATCCCAAGGAGACGGCGGAGACACTGCGGACCCACGCCGACGGTTTGACTTGGGTCTACACCGGCGACCTGGGCACCATGGACGAGCAGGGCTTTGTCTATTTCAAAGGCCGGGCCAAGCGCATGATTATTTCCTCCGGCTACAACATCTACCCAGCTCAGTTGGAAAACATTCTGGACGCCCACGAGCTGGTCCAGATGAGCTGTGTCATCGGTGTGCCGGACCCCTACAAGATGCAGAAAGTCAAAGCCTTTGTCAAACTGGTGCCCGGTGTTGCCCCCAGCGAAGAGACCAAGAAACTGCTGCTGGACTACTGCCGCAAGCATGTGGCCAAATACGCCATGCCCTACGACATTGCCTTTAAAGAGGAAATGCCCAAAACCCTGGTGGGAAAAGTGGCCTACCGGGTGTTGGAGGAGGAAGAACTGGCGAAACAACCGGTTGCCGTTCCCTGATTGTTCCCCATTGCCGAAAAAAGTGGTGTTCTGTTCAGAACCATGACAGGAAGAATGCCGGTCCCACAATATCCCGTTTGGTTGACCGTTTGGTGATTAAAACATAACGAAACTACTTTTCCATACGCGAAGGGAGATGGACCAGCCGATCCATCTCCCTTTTCATTCTGTAACAGAATTACCGGATACCCATGCGTTCAAAGGCCTTATCAAAGGGCGGGTAGGCAATGCCCTTTTCGGTAATGATGCCGGTAATCAGGCTGTGGTCCGTGACGTCAAAGGCCGGGTTGTTGACCTTGACCCCCTCCGGCGCCATGCGCTTTTCATACCAAACCTCGGTGACCTCCTCTGCCGGACGCTCCTCAATCACTATGTCGTCACCGCTGGCAATGGACATATCGATGGTGGAGGTAGGGGCGCAGACATAGAACGGAATGCCGTAATATCGGGCCAAAATGGCTACGCCACTGGTACCGATTTTATTGGCAAAATCGCCGTTGGCTGCCACACGGTCGCAGCCAACAAAGACAATATGGATCTTCCCGCGCTTCATGGTGATAGAAGCCATGTTGTCACAAATCAATGTGGTGTCCACACCGGCGGTCTGCATTTCAAAGGCGCTGAGCCGTGCGCCTTGCAGCAGGGGCCGCGTCTCGTCGCAGTACACATGGAGATCGTCCCAACCGTTCTCCAAAGCGATGTATATGGGAGCCAGCGCCGTGCCATACTTGGCAGTCGCCAGAGTACCGGCATTGCAATGGGTGAGGATGCCGTCGCCGTGGTGCAGCAGCTCAAATCCCAGCTGGCCGATATTGCGGCTGATGGCGATATCCTCTTCCCGGATGGCGTGGGCCTCCTGGCGTAGCCGCTCCTTCAACTGCGGCACCGTCATGGTCTGCCTGTTTTCCGCCAAAACTTTGCTCATCCGATTCAGAGCCCAGGACAGATTGACCGCTGTGGGACGAGCGGAATCGAGATACGCTTTTTGCTCTTCAAAGTAGTTGCAGAACTCCTCCATATTGTCCGTTTGCAGCTGGGCCGTCACCACATAAATACCGTAGGCAGCCGCCACGCCGATGGCCGGCGCGCCGCGGACCCGCAGAGCATAGATGGCTTCCCAAATATCCTCCGCCTTAGACAGATGCAGATACTTGATCTCACCGGGCAGCAAGGTCTGATCGAGGATGATGATTTCCAGAGCGTCTTCCGACAGAACGACGGTATCCAGACTTAACGCATTCATAGTATCGTTCTCCTTTTCTATGCAAAATACAGACTGCGGACAGGCGCAGCAAGCAGTAATGGTATTGTGTAGAATTTACAGGAAATCTGAACGTTGGGGCAAAGACATTGTTACAGCCTGCCCCGGACCGTGGATATCGTTGTATTTTTGTTCTTTTTCTGATTTTACCGTTTCTTGTTCAGCA
>DVJJ01000111.1 GCA_018716875.1 Candidatus Avoscillospira avistercoris | reverse complement strand
CAAGTACATGGGCCTGGTGCTGCCCAAAATCCAGTTTGCCAACCCCGGCATTACCGCCGTCACCCAGGGCGAGACCATCGACTGGCAGACGCCGGAGCTAAGCGCCACCATTATGCGGGATGACACGTCGGCTCACAACTGGTGCCGCTACGCGCTGCTGGACACCGAGGCCGACGCCGAGGCCTATATTAAAAAGCTACTGGGGGAATGATTCCCCCGGCTGAAACCGGGCTTGTCGGCTCGGGGGAAATAGGGAAAGCCCAACTGGGAAAACGAGGATACTGATATGAGCACTGTATTGACGATTGGAGAGACGGCCTATCCTGCCGCCCTGACCGTTTCCGCCGCCGTGACGCTGATGCAGCGTCACGGTACCATGAAAGCCGTCCTGGACGCATTGCAGACACCGGATATGACCGCGTTTTGCAATGATGGTTTGGACATTGTAGCAGCGCTGCTGGAGGGCGGCGCGGCCCAGGCCCGTATGCTGGGCAAAGCCGCAGACCAGCCGCCCACCGCAGAAGCCCTTCGGGCCGTTCTGTTCCTCAAGGACCTGCCCACCATCCGCAGCGCGGCGCTCCGGGCCGTGGTGGAGGGCATCCAGCGCCAGGTGGAAGTGGAGGAATCCCGAAAAAACGCAGAAACCACGCAGAGCCCATGAGCCCTGCGTGGTACCAGTATTACGGTCTGGCCCTGGGTTTGTCCTATGAGGAAACCCAGGCCATCCGGTACGGGGAACTTCTCGACCTGATCGCGTGTTATCAGATTAAGCGGGAGGGGGCCAAGACCAAGACCCGCCGGGATGATATTCTCGACGCCATCATGACATGGAGGTGACCACCTTTGCCAGTTAATATTGGACCCCGTATTGGTATTGAGGGGGAAGCCCAATTCCGGCGAGCCCTTTCGGCTATCAATAGTGAACTGCGGTCATATGCCGCCGAGGCCCGGGCGGTGGAATCTGCGTATGCCGGGCAGGAAAATTCTCTGGAAGCCCTGACCCAGCGGTCAGAGGTCTACCGCCGTCAGGTGGAGACCCAGGAGCGGGCTGTGGCCCAGCTGGAGCAGGTCCTTGCACAGGTGCGGCAGCAGTACGGAGAAAATTCCGACGCGGTCAGCCGGTGGGAGAGCGAGCTTCGCCGGGCCCAGGCGGAATTGACCCGTTACCAAAACCAGCTGGAGCAGACGCGCTTTAATCTGGATCAGCTGGCGGCTGGTGCGGAACAGGCAGGCCAGAAGCTCAACGCCGCCGGAAACACTTTGACCATGGGCCTGACCGCGCCGCTGGTGGCCGCCGGTACCGCCGCTGTCAATTATGCCTCCGACACAGAGGAATCCATGAATAAGGTGCAGGTGGCCTTTGGCGATGCCGCTCAATCGGTTCTGGCCTGGTCGGATTCCACGCTAACCTCTATCGGCCTGGCCAAAGGTACGGCCCTGGACATGGCGGCACTTTACGGCGATATGGCTACCTCCATGGGCTACTCCCAGGAGGCTGCCGCCGATATGTCGAAAACCCTGGTCAATCTGGCGGCGGACCTGGCCAGCTTCAAGAATATTTCCATCGACGAAGCGAACACCGCCTTAAAAAGTATCTTCACCGGCGAGACAGAATCCCTCAAGAATTTGGGCGTGGTCATGACTCAGGTCAACCTGGAGAGTTACGCCATGGCCCAGGGCATTAAAAAATCCTATCAGGAAATGACCCAGGCCGAGCAGGTGCAGCTCCGGTATAACTACGTTCTGGCCCAGACTCAAAACGCCCAGGGCGATTTTGCCCGGACATCCACCGGCACTGCCAATCAGCTGCGGATTTTACAGGAATCGCTGAAAGAAGCGCTTGCCACCATTGGCGGCGATATGCTCCCCATTGTTACGCCGGTGATTACGAAAATCAGTGAGCTTACCCAGTCCTTTGCCAGCCTGGACGAGGAGACCAGAAAACAGATTGTCCAGACCGGAATCTTCCTGGCCGCGCTGGGGCCTATGCTCAAGCTCACCGGCGGTATCACATCGGCAGTCAGTGCCGGTGTGACGGCCTATCAGGCATTGCGGGCCGCCCACGCCGCTGCTACGGCATCCCAAACGGCTCTGAATGTCGCCATGACCGCCAACCCCATAGGCGCGGTGATTACCGCTGTGGGCGCATTGGTGGCCGTGCTGGGGTCTCTGGCCGCTGCCAGTGCGTTGGCAGGCAGCAGCCAAAAAGACCTGAACAAGGAGCTGGCTGAGACAGAGAAAAACCGTCTGGCAGCCATGGAGAGCGCCAGGACGGAGCAAACCAACACATTGGCCATGATAGCTGCCCTGGAGGATTTGGCGGCGGTGGAGGAAAAGTCCGTAGGACAGAAGCAGGCATTGGCCGGGCTGGTGGATCAGCTGAACGAGACCATGCCGCAATTGAATCTGGCCTATGACCAGCAGACCGACAGCCTGAACATGACTGCCGAAGCCATGCGGAATCTGGCCGAAGCGGAGGCCCAAAGGGCTATTCAGCAGGCCAATATGGATGCAATGGTAGAGCAGTACCGCATCCGTATGGAAGCTGAGCAGCAGCTTGCCGATGCCGAAACACAGCTGGTGCTGGTACAACAACAGCTGGCAGACGCGACGAAACAAGCTGAGGAACAGGTACGGCAGTATGGTTCTGTAACTGGTGATTTGCAGTTGACCATCCAGGAGTTGGGCGAGGAAGAAAACAATCTGACTTTCACCATCGAGGATGCCAACGACGTCATCGATGAATCATCCAAGAAAATCGATGAACTGTCCGATGTCTGCGGCGATCTGTCCGATAGTGCGCAAAATGCCACCGACGCTACCGACGATCTCACCGATTCCCAGGAGGACCAGGCCGCAACTGCCGATGATCTGCGGGATAGTTCACTGTCTCTGGCCGGTGCCGCCGACACCCTGACCAAGGCGTTGCAGGAGCAGGAGAGCGCCGGGTCTCTCAGTCTGGACACGGCCCTGGATCTGATCGACGCCGGTTATGCGGCGGCTCTGTCCATCGACACGGAGACCGGAGCCATCACGCTCAATAAGGATACCTATATTAAGCTGGCACAAGCCAAGATTGACGAGCAAATTGCCACACTTGAGGCGGCAAGGGCAGCTGCTACAGCTGCACAAGCTAATCAAGATGACGCATCTGCTGCTTTGGACAATGCTCAGGCGCATTACAAACTGGCGGAAGCAAAGGCGGCGTCTGAGGATGAAATCAAGTCCTATGATGCCCAAATTGCCGCCCTCAAGGAACTCAAAGGGTCTCTGGGCAGCTACACCAGCGCGGTCAGAACGGCCTCCAGCACCGGCTCCCGTGCCGCTGCAAAGTCGGTCACCCAGGCGGAGAAGAATCTGGATCAGTACAAGGAAATCCGGGATGAGCTGGATTACCTGCTGGCCATGGGCCAGGTCACCGAGGAAGCCTACTATAAACGGCTGGGAGAACTCCGGGACCAGTATTTGACGGATGACGAAAACATCGACGAATACCGGAAAATCAACGAGGAGATCTACAAGTACGACCAGGAGATGGCCCAGAAGGAGCTGGAACTCTGGCAGGAGACCGCCGAAAACGAGTTGGAACTGTGGCAAAGTCAGACAGATGCCATGGTCCAGGAAATGGAGGGACGGCTGGAGGAAATTCTCGACGCTCGGGATGATATGGCCCAAAAGCTCAGCGATTATGGCGACCTCTTCACCATGGAAGACGATAAGCTGGAGCTGGGAGACCTGCAAGGCCAGATTGACGTCCTCAACCAATATGAGGATGTACTGAACCGCTTACAGGAGCGGGGAATCTCCGACAGCCTGCTGGGCGAGATTTCCATGATGGACCTGGATTCCGCCATTGCCTACGGCGAGGAGCTGTTGGCTATGTCGGATGAACAGTGGGCGACCTATGAACAGCTGTGGGAGGAAAAGCGCCTGCGGGCCATTGAGATTGCCACAAAGTTCTATGAAGACGAACTGAACACTCTGAAAACGGAGTATGACGACAAGTTGGCCCAGGCTTTGGATTCTTTGAAAGATACCGCCTACGGCAGTGGCTGGGATACCGCCCAGGGGCTGGCCGACGGCATCGACGACAATGCCTGGGCTGCCATCGATGCAGCTGAGGACTTGGCAAATCAGATCGCCGCCGCCATGAACAGCGCTCTGGATATCAATTCGCCCTCCGGCGTCACCGAGGAAACGGGCCGCTATACGGCCCAAGGCTTTGAGGTGGGCTATGTGGACGAAATGCGGGATATTCGAGACCGGATGACCCGCAGCAGCTCCACCGCCGATGCCGCCAAGCAGGCCGCCGCCGGTGTGGTCAATGGTCTGGCCGGTCTGATGCCCACCGTCCAGGGCGGTGTCTACGAAATCCACGTCAATATCGACGGACGGGAAGCGGCTACGGCGCTGTTTGACCCGTTGAATGGCATTATCAAGCAAAGGGGGCAGGGGTTTGGCTAATGAAATCACCATTGCCAAGGGTGGCGTATCGGTGACTATGCCCCTGGTGCGGGCGATCACCTACGGCGGCGATGTGGTGGTCAAGGAAACCACCATGGCGTCCGGAAAGGTGGTCCGGGACGTCATCGGCTTTCGCCCCAACGTCCGGGCCGATTGGGACTGGGTCCCCGCCGACACCATCAAGGCCCTCAACAGTCTGCTCCAGCAGGGCGGCTTTTTCCAGGTGACGCACCCGACGCCGAACGGGGAGAAAACGGAATCCATGACGGTTCCATTTCCCAATATGGAGGTGTTCGCCTATCGGAATGGCGTCCCCATTTGGCATAATATCTCCTTGACCATGACCGCCCAGGAGGTGATCCGCCGTGCAGCCGGTCAGCAATACGTATAATCCATACACCGACGAGCGGTTTGTAGATATCCATATTACATTCCGGTTGGAGGATGTGGACGCAAAAGACGAGGCCACGCCCTCCAGCAACGGCGCGGAATCCATCTCCCGCCTCATGGACCTGCTGCCCGGCACCGCCGTTTCTCCCGGCAAGATCATGACCATGGAGGACAATCTCATGCAAACCGATGGCACCTGGGATATCCTGCCCGACGGCGCCACGGTGCCCTATTGGTCCACATCCCTGTCGGATGGGTCCGGCAACTTTGCTGTGCCGCCCACGCTGACCTTTGACCTGTCGGGCCCTGCATCCTCCATCGGATTTATGATGTACTTTGACGATCCGGCCGGTTGCTGGCCATCCCTGGTGCGGATCACTGTTTCCCATGATGGCACGCAGCTGGCCCGCCAGGAGTTCTCCAACGACGGGCCGGTGCTGGCCGCCGAATTAAAAGTACAGGAGTACAACAAGGTCGTCGTGGAGTTCCTGCGGACACCGCAGCCATACCGCCGGATTAAGCTGTACCGCTTTATCTTCGGCATCATCCAGGACTTTGACGCCAATACCATCGCCACCGCGACGTTCCAGTTTGGGGCGTCGGTGGACTGCTCCGCCATCCCGTCCCGGCAGCTGGTATTTGTCTTTGACAACCAGGATCGAAAGTATAACTTTCTCAATCCCTCCGGCCTGTATGCCTATCTCCAGGACGGGCAGGCCATAGACAGCTCCCTGATTATCAACGGGGAACGGGTTTCCATGGGAAGACATTACTACACCGTGGCCCAGGCTACCGACGAGGCCCTGACAGCCCAGATCACCGCCAATGACCGTATCATTGGACTGGATGACGAGTTATACGAAAAGGGTCAGAGCGGCACCTGGACGCTGCGGGAGGCTGTGGTTGATATCCTGGGCGGTGAAGCCGTTCTGGACATGAGCGACGAGGTAGCCGCCCGTACTGTAGGCCGCTGCATCCCTCTGGAGACCAAGAAGCGGGAAGCGCTGCGTCTGGTGGCACAGGCGGCCCGCTGCGCCTGCTGGGTGGACCGGGCCGGGGCCTATGTGTTCCGGGACCTGGTGGCAGGGGAGCCGGTGGACACCCTGGACGGCAACAACTGCACCAGCCTGGCCAGCATTGGGGTGACCCAGTATTACAGCGCTGTGCGTGTGACGGTCCGGGACAGCTTCGCCGGAGGGAAGGCCGTGGAATACACAGCTGGTACCGGGGCCAATATACGGACCTATACCAATCCCTGCGTGGTGGACGGCCAGGCCGTAGCGGATTGGCTCCTGGCAACAAACCGGCGGCGGCTCCAGTATACGCCGCCCAGCCGGGGCAACCCGGCCCTGGAGGTGGGCGACACCATGACCATCTACAACGCCTTTGACGAGGCACGGTCAGCGGTGCTGACCAATCAGACGCTTGTCTTTGACGGCGGCTTGTCCGCAGACACGGAGGCTGTAACATGAGTATCCTAGACGAATTGATTTTTGACCGGACAGAGCCGGGCCGGTACGATTGGCGGGATTTCAACCGGGTGGGCCAGGCCGTGGCCTACATTGCCGACGAACTCTACAAATCAGGTTACAAGGCCGATGTGGTCACGAAAACCGATTGGACTAGGCAGAATATCCAGACGCGGCAGCAGATGGAGCAGTACATCCAGAATATCCAGAAGTTGCGGAACATTCTGGTCTACCCGCCGGGTGCCCCCGACGCGCCGGATACCATGCGGTTCCTGACATTTCAGCGAGCCAATGATATCGAGCGGATTGTGTCCATTTTGGACACATTGCTGGAATCCCTGCGGCGCATCTATATGCGGTCGGGGATGCCCTGGGCCTATGCAGGTGTCGGATACTACATCCCGGAAATGACCTATGTCCTTTGCGATTCGGAGGGCGTTGTCCTCCAGGACGAGGACGGCAATACATTGACAGCGAGGTGAGCCTATGCCGGAATTTTATAGACTGGGTATGCCAAAAGAGGAAATCAATAAAACACTGTTGACGGCGGTGCTGGAAGCCCAGCCGGTGGTAGACGGGAATTTTGCAGCATTTACCGAGGATGGGCAGATTGTTGACAGCCAAAAGACGGCGGCGGATTTTGCACCGGCACCGCTGGACAGGAATCTGACATTATATGTTGACGCTTCAAGTGGCAGCGACAGCAATGACGGCACCAGTGTCGGCAACGCCAAGCGCACCATTACTGGAGCGCTAAACGCACTGCCTCACGATTTGAGCGGCTTCACGGCAACCATAAAATTGTATGGCGGGACACTGACGGCAGACACATATGCGATCGACGAGAGCAGAAAACGTAACGGTATTGTCTGCATCGATGGCACGAATATGGATTCCGGTGCACAGATCGTAGGAGATATGCGGTTGGCCGGTAGATGTGATTGGGAACTTACCAACGTCCGGTTGAAAGGCAATCATATCGATGCTGGAAACAGCGTTGTCCGCGTTGAGACAATCGGCGGATTTACCATGTACGGCGAAAACGTTATCGACGGAAATTCAAACCTTCAAAACGGCATTCTGGTTTTAAGTGCCAACAGCACGGCCTGCATATATTATGTCACGTTCCGGGATTGTAACATAGCTATATCCACGGTACCGGCCACCTTTCAACGGCGTCGATGTATTGTCTGTGCTGTAGGTGAATGTAGCGGTATCAATAATTACACTGGCATCTATGCAAGCCATGCAAGTTTGATATACGACCGTACTACAGTATCCCTTGGCAACATCCGCAGAGTCACTATATATGGTGGCCTTATCGTTGACAATTCAGGCAATTTTGTAAAGGAGTAAGATGTGAATGCAAGTAACTTATATGGGCACATCTT
>DVJJ01000110.1 GCA_018716875.1 Candidatus Avoscillospira avistercoris | reverse complement strand
GCCGCCCTCGAAGTTGAAGATGCCGTTGTCATCCCAGCCGTGCTCGTCATCGCCGATGAGCAGACGCTTGGGATCGGTGGACAGGGTGGTCTTGCCGGTGCCGGACAGGCCGAAGAACAGAGCGGTGTTCTCGCCGTTCATGTCGGTGTTGGCGGAGCAGTGCATGGAGGCCATGCCCTTCAGGGGCAGATAGTAGTTCATCATGGAGAACATGCCCTTCTTCATCTCGCCGCCGTACCAGGTGTTCAGGATGACCTGCTCACGGGTAGTCAGGTTGAAGACAACAGCGGTCTCGGAGTTGAGGCCCAGCTCTTTGTAGTTCTCCACCTTGGCCTTGGAAGCGTTGTAGCACACGAAGTCGGGCTCGAAGTTCTTCAGCTCCTCAGCGGTGGGCTCGATGAACATGTTCTTGACGAAGTGAGCCTGCCATGCCACTTCCATGATGAAGCGGATAGCCATGCGGGAGTCGTGGTTGGCGCCGCAGAACACATCCATGATGTACAGCTTCTTGTTGGACAGCTCCTTCAGGGCCAGCTCCTTGCAGACCTTCCAGGCTTCCTGAGAAGCGGGCTTGTTGTCGTTCTTGAACTCGTCGGAGGTCCACCACACGGTGTCCTTGCTGTTCTCGTCCATGACAATGAACTTATCCTTGGGAGAGCGGCCGGTGTAGATGCCGGTCATGACGTTGACGGCGCCCAGCTCCGTCAGCTGACCCTTCTCAAATCCCTCCAGAGCGGGGTCCATTTCCGCCTCGAACAGCTGCTCGTAGGTGGGGTTGTACACAACTTCCGTTGTGCCGGTGATACCGTACTTTTCCAGACCATAGGTTTCCATGTTGAAGTCCTCCTTGTTTATTGCTAGTCCCGCCTCCAAAAACGGGACGTTGATTGGCTCAGAATCCGCGAATGCAATTCTCACCGTTTATCAGTATAACATAACCGATTTCCCATTTCCACGCTTTTCTCCACTAAAAGACACCCGTCTTCACAATTCAGCAAAATACCCAAGTTTATTTATTTAAGTAAAGCAGTATTGCGATATTATTTATGCAGTTTCACCAAGGGCTATGACAAACCCCGGCCGCCGGCTGTCCGACAGCGGCGGACAGCCAATGGCCGGGGGCCCACGGGCTTTTTCCCGTTTTTTTCAAGGACTTTATAAAAATCAGTGGAATGCCCGATTTCCCTTTGGGGTTTTTGTGAGCCTTTGCAGAAGTTTATAAGTTATCCACAACCTAACAGCTTTGTCCACAGGCTCTTCTATTCATTACGCCGATTTTACCCATTTTTTCATTTTTCGACTTGACAGATTCAGTAGGAAAAGCCCCGCAGACGGGTATAGGCGTCGGCAAACCGGGGCAGCAGGGCGGCGTACTGTTCGGCGTGGTCCGGACAGGGCTCCGTAATCTGCTCCACCCGCAGGAACCGGTCAATGGCCGCCGGTCCCGGCAGCACCCCGGCGCCGATACCCGCCGTCATCACCGCACCCAGGGAGCAGCCCTCCTCCAGCAGGTTCAGCTGTTCAATGCGGACATTCAGCACATCGGCCAACACCTGCCGCCACACCGGTTCCCGGGCCGCCGCGCCGATGATGCGCAGAGTTTCAAAGGGGTACTTCTCCCGGAACACCTGCAAAATCAGTGCCAGATTCATGGCCACGCCCTCCATGACGGCCCGCAGCAGGTCGGCGTGGGCCGTCTCCTGCTTCAGTCCCAGGAAGGCCCCTCGGGCATTGGCGTCCCACCAGGGGCTCCGCTCCCCCATGAGGTAGGGCAGGAACAGAACGCCGTTGGCGCCTACGGGCGTCTCCGCAATCTGCCGGTTGATTGCATCGTAGATGCTGCCGCCCTGCGCCTGGGCCTTGCAGCGCTCCGCGCCGCAGAGCTGATCGCGCATCCAGCTATAGGAGGAACCGGCGGCCTGCATCACACCCAGGGGGTACACATCGTGTTTCGCCATACCCGCCATATTGAACGTCCGCTGCTGCGGGTCCAGATACATGGCATCGTCAAAATAGGAAATCCAGGCGGATGTACCCAGGCTGATATAGCCCTGCCCCCGTTGGGCAATGCCCGCGCCAATGGACGCCGCCGCGCCGTCGGCACAGCCGCAGAACACCGGCGTCCCCTCCAGCAGACCCGTCTCGGCGGCGGCTTGCGCCGTCACCCGGCCCGCCAGATCGGTGGAAGCGCGAAGCTCCGGCATCACCGACATGGGGACCCCGGCGGCCTCCAGAATCTCCGCCGACCAGGTAAAGGTGTTCAAATCGAGCACGCCGGTACCGGAAGCGTCGGAGTAGTCGGTGCCGATATGGCCTGTGAGCCGGTACACAATCAGGTCCTTGCAGTTGATCGCCTTGTGAAGCTGTCCGCCCAATCCGTCATGCTCCAGGGACCACATGATTTTACAGATGGAATGGGTGGGGTTGTTACGGTTGCCGGTGATGGCGTAGAACCGCTCGTCCCCTACCCGTTCCGCCAGACGCTTCTGCTCCGCTGTGGCCCGCTGGTCCGCCCAGATGATGGCGCTTCGCAGGACCTCTCCCCTACCGTCCAGAAGCACCGCGCCCATCATGTGGCCGCTGAAGCTCACGCCCACGATATCCGCCGGAGAGACCTGGGCTGTCAGTGCCTTGGTGGCCCGGCAGACGGCAGCATACCAGTCGTCGGGGTTCTGTTCCGCCCAGTTGTCATTGTAGTACCGGCAGGGATACGATTCCACCACAGCGGCCACCAACGCGCCGTCGGTGGAAAACAGTGTGGCCTTGTCGCCGGATGTGCCCAGATCGTGGGCTAGGATGTATTGCATAGGGATTCCTCCTCGTTCCATCACACGGAAAACCGCTGAATTTCCGGGTGATTGGATAAAAATGTGTTCATGGTTTGGAAGTCCAGAGGGTGACGGCTGCGGACCGTCAATCGGTAGGTGGCCGGTCCGTCCTCCCGCCGCTCAATGTCGCTTTCGAGAATCTGCGCTTCCATATGGTCCAGCAGCGTCTCCAGCGCCCGGTGTACCCCCTCCGAATCGTAGAAGACCACCACCAGCCGTTGGGTACAATAGGCATCGCCGCCCAAAGCGCGCCGGTGGAGAATCAGCTGCATAGCCACAATGATCAGCACGGTGAACAAGCCGATGAAATAAAGCCCCGCGCCCACGGCCATCCCCACGGCCGCCGTGGCCCAGACGCCCGCCGCCGTGGTCAGTCCCTTGACCGCCAGACCGTTGCGGAAAATCAATCCCGCTCCCAGAAAGCCGATGCCGGAGACAATCTGCGCGGCAATTCTCGACGGGTCCGCGCCGCGGCTGCCCATAAAGTCCGTCTGGCCGTGCAAGGCCAGATCGGCAAAGCCGTACTTGGACACAATCATCAGCAGGGCGGCGGCACAGGCCACCACACAATGGGTCCGGATACCGGCTTCTTTCAGCCGCCGGGTCCGTTCAAAGCCCACGGCCACGCCGCACAGGGTGGCCACTACGACGCGGGCCAGCAACTCCAGTTGCTGGCCCATGGTAAAGGAATCGTTCATCATCGAATAAAATGTCATGGGAACCCTCCTCCCCTCACGGTTGCAGAGACGCCAACAGGGCGTCCACGGTGGTTTCACTGTTCACGCCGATGCGCAGCATGGCACAGAGACTTTGGGGCAAGCCCCGGACCACGGTGTTGACGCCCGGATTGGTGGACAGCGTCACCTCCACCCCCAGGTCCCGCAGCACCGCCGACGTCAGCGTGGTATAGAGCCCCGTGGGGAACGCCAGCGCCGTGACCGGCTCCCCGGTGGCCGCTTCCAGCAGGTCCCGGCTGGTGGTAAAGTCCTCGGTCAGGGCCGCCACATAATCGGTCTCCGACTCCCCTGCCAGGGGCAGGATGTTCTCCCGGACCTGGTCTCCGCTTTCATAGGGCGCCCACTGGTGCATGTCATAGGTGTGGCTCTGGACGGAAATCAGGCCGGACGACACCATTTCCGCTGCCTGTTCATAGGAGAAATGGGGCGTCATGGCATGGTCCGTGTCCTTATAGGTGTCCTTGCCCACGGACACGCCGATGACAAAAATCGTCGCCTTCATATTCCGCTCCCGCAGAATGGGATAGGCAAGCTCGTAGTTGCTGGCGTATCCGTCGTCGAAGGTGATTGCCACAGGCTTTTCCGGCAGGTCGCCGCCGTGGTTGACATAGTCCGCCAATTCCTGTAGGGAAACGGTGGTGTACCCGGCGTCCAGCAGGGCGTCCATCTGGGCCCGGAACTGGTCCACTGTCACGGAGCCGGAACCGTCGTCCTCCTCCACAATATGATGGTACATGAGAATGGGTACCTGGGCGCTGTTCTCCGCCGCGTCCATGGGCTGAGCCGTCAAACTCCCGGCCAGATGGTCCGAAACGTTGTCCGCCGTCACATAGACGCCAAAGTCGTCGGGCATCCACACGGAATCGTCCCCGGCCATGCGGGCCACCATCATTTCTCCCACGCAGTTGCGGAAATGGGTAGCATCGTAGAAATACCGGGGCTCCCAGCTGAGGGACGAGCAGGAGAAATCCCAATAGGGCGTCACCTGGGCCAGCTGGGTATAGAAGTTCTCCACCGAACCGGGCTGGTACTTGTTGAAGTAGGCCCCGTAGATGGGGGCGGTCATCACCACGAAGTTGACGCCCTTTGCCGCACAGGCATCCCGGATGGCGGCCACACTTTTCATACAATTTTCTGTCTGGTACAGGCCCACGGTCCCCGACTGGTCCAGGGTGGTGAAATCGGAATAGGCGGCCAGATATGTCTCCAGGTTCCCGATGGGCTCCACGTCCCGGACCCGCTTATCATAGGTGCCCGTCTTTTCGTCGAAAACGTCAAAGGACTGGGGCAAAATGGTGTCGGTCTCCAAACTCTGGAGCTTGGCATAGCCATACCGAGGGTTTGCCAGCAGATACCGGGTGTAGTAGGTAAGCGCCGGCAGGTCCGGGTCCTCCAGATGGTGCAGGCCGTAGGTCAGCGGGTCGCTTTCCGTATTGTAGGAAGCGCCGTCGCTGATTTCGATGTTGAGAACCAGATTTTCCACCTGGTAGTTGTCCAACAGATAGTTGGCGATTTTCTCACAGTCGGCCATGTCCGCGCCGTACATAATCATGTTGTAAAAGCTGGCGTCATACAGCTCGTTGAGGGCTTCCGTAGGCAGGGAGCTGCTGGATGAACAGCCGATGACGTAGGAATCGTATTCCTCATGGTGCTGCTGCAAATAAGAAACCTTCGCCACACGGGGGTTGTTGGTCTCGTCATAGGAAAACCACTGGAAAAAGCGGTCCCCAAAGGCCCCGAAGGGGTCGGTCACATAATTGAATGCCATCAGGGCCAGCACCAGAGCCGCCGCCGTGGCACAGAACATCAAAAACCATCGTTTCGGTTGCAAGGGATCACCGCCTTAATACTGTCCGTAGATAAAGGACGAGGAGATATAACCGGCCCGGAATACGCCCAGCAGCAGAATGACAATCAGGGGCACAGCAATGGCAAGCCATTGGACAAACCCATTCTGCCGTTCCAGCGTCTCCCGCACCTTGCCGCCCCGCTCCTGGAAGGTCTCCACCGCCAGGACCACCGCCGTACCCAGACCGATGATGGCCCAGTCCGTACCGGTGATACCCAACTGCAACAGGGTACCGTCCCACAGCTGGGAGGGTACCGGGTGCAGAATGGTGGTCGCCATCAGACTTAACGCCACCAGCAGCCGGGGGGAGGAACCGATATACCGGCCAAAGAGCACAATCAGCCACGTCCGGGCCATGGTAAAGAAGTGATAGCCTCTGGACTTGTCGTTGATGTGCAATGCCTGTTTCCAGGCCAGGAACCGGTGCTCCATCAGCATGGAAATGGTAATGAGAGAGCCGTTCCAGATGCCGTAGACAAAGTATCGGAAGTTGACGCCGTGCCAGATGCCGATGACCAGATAGACCACAAAGGTGGCCGCCGAGGTAGCCAGAATCTTGCCGGGCAGACCGCCCAGGTGGCGGCGGCCCCATTTGCCCAGCTTGGCAAAGGGTTTGGAGAGGGACAGGGGGTAAAAAAGATAGTCCCGCATCCAGTGGCCCAGGCTCACATGCCAGCGCCGCCAGTAGTCGGCCAGCGACGTGGCGAAAATGGGCCGCAGGAAGTTTTCCGCCATATCGATGCCGAAAATCTGCGCCACGCCACGGGTGATATCGATGCCGCCGGAGAAATCGCAGTACAGCTGGATGCTGTAGGCCAGAATCCCCACAAAAATCACCGCGCCGCCGTAGGGGCAGTTCTCCCCGATGACGGTGTTGACCACCACCGCCGCCCGGTCGGCTATGACCATCTTTTTGAAATAGCCCCACATGGCCAGTTGGATGCCCCGGTCCACCATGCGCCAGTCCACAGAGCGTCGGGCCAGCAATTGCGGGGCCAATGCGTCATAGCGCCCAATGGGGCCCTGGACCATCTGGGGGAAAAACGACACAAACAGCAGGTATTTGGCCGGATTCCGCTGGGCCGCATACTTGCTGCGATAGACATCGATGACGTAGCCCACCGATTGGAAGGTGAAGAAGGACAGGCCCAGGGGCATGAGGAAATCCCACCGGGGCAAAATCTGCTCCACCGCCGCCGGAAAGAGGGCCACGGTTGTATTCCAGTATTTCATCACATAGACCAGTCCGAAGCACAGAACGGCGGTGACGGCCACCACGGCTTTTTTCCGCCGTTTGATCCGCTGTTGTCCGGCCTTGTCGCCTTTGGAGAGGGCCTTGCGGGCGTCGTTCATCCGTTCCAGCACCAGACCGGCCCCCCAGGTGACGGCTGCAATGGCAAAGAGCCAGACCATGGCCCCCAGTCCGCCGGCGGCGTAAAAAATCAGGCTGGCCGCCAGCAGCACCGGCCACTGGGTATGGCGGTGGAGCAGATAATACACCACCGCCGCTCCGGCCGTCAGCAGGAGAAACTCCCAGGAAGTAAACGCCATGGCTTACTCCTGCAATTGCTCAATGAGCTGGGCGATGGCGTCCACAGAGTTGAAGTTTTCCGGCAGCAGGTCCTCCACGTTGATCTCCACGTCAAAGACGTCCATCAGCTCGGTGACAATGTTGACGATGTCCAGGGAATCCACCAGGCCGTCGTCAATGAGGGCCGTCTCCGTGGCGAAGTCCACGCCGGGGCAGATTTCAGACATTATCTGGATGATTTTCTCTTTCATTGATAGAACTTCCTTTCCTCCGGCCGGGCCGGATTGCTTTGGTACGGGTCACTGACCCAAAAAACGGGCCTTCAGCTGTACCCGGTCGATTTTGCCGTTGCCGTTGTAGGGCATCTGCTCCAACCGCTCGTAGAGGTTGGGCATCATATATTTGGGCACCGCCCGCCGCATGGCCTTGGCCAGCTCCATGGGCTCCACGCTGCCGGTATAGACGCAGAGAATCCGGTCCCGGCCCTCGTCAAAAAGACAGGCCGCCGCTTCCACGCCGTCCTGGCCGTGGAGGGCCACTTCGATCTCGCCCAGTTCAATGCGATAGCCCATGTGTTTGATCTGGCCGTCCCGGCGGGACAGGAAATAAAACAGGCCGTTCCGCTCCACGGCCATGTCGCCGGTACGGTAGATGCGCCGGGGATAGTGGGGACAGCGGGGGTCGCGGATAAAGGCCGCCGCCGTCTTCTCCGGGTCCCGATAGTATCCATGGGCCAGACCGGTGCCGCGGATGCACAGTTCGCCCGGCTCACCGGGGGCCACAGGCCGCAGCGCCTCATCCAGCAAAAACAGCTCCTTGTTGGCGCAGGCTCGTCCGATGGGAATGGACTCATTATCGTCAAAGTCCCGCTCCACCCGGTACCATGCCGCGTCCACGGTGGTTTCTGTGGGGCCGTAGAGGTTGATATACGCGGCATCCGGCATGGCCTGACGCCACGCCCGCAAATCCGGTGCCCGCAGCGCTTCACCGCCTACCAGCACCTTTTGCAGTGTGGGAATGGAGCGGTCCGCCAGAACGCCGGAGGCCGCCACCAGATGGAAGGCCGACGTGGCCCACTGGAGGGCTGTTACACCCTTTTCATTGAGGAACTCCACCAGCAGCTTGGGGAACATAAACAGTTTCTTGGGGATAATCTCGCAAGTCGCGCCGCATTTGATGGTCATATACAGGTCTTTTACCGAACCGTCAAAGTAGAACGGCGCCTGATTGCCCAGGGTGTCCCCCTCCGTAAACTGTCCGGCCTCCGACAGCCATTGGGCCAAATCCATGACGCCCCGATGGTGACAGACGATGCCCTTGGGCACACCGGTGGAACCGGAGGTGAAAATGATATACACCGGGTCCGTATCCACCACCAGCGCCCGCCGGGCCGCCAATAAGGCATCGTCCACCGGGTCCGCCGTGTGGGCAGAAATCCGCTCCAGCGGATACCGGTCCCGCAGCTCGGCGGCCAGCTTCTCTTGGGCGTCATCGTAGAGGACCACCGGCGACTCCAGCTGCTCGAGGATGGATTCCAAACGCTGCCGGGGCATCTGGGGGTCCAGGGGCACATAGCAGCAGCCGCACTGGAGGGCCGCCATAAAGGCCACGGGGCTGTTGACGCACCGGTCGGCCAGAATGGCGATGGGCGTCCCGTTGTCCGGAACCTTCCGGGCCAGCCAGGAGCCCAGCCGCCGGGACCGCTCCTCCAGCTCCCCAAAGGTCACCGCGCCGTGCTCGTCGGCAAAGGCTGTCTTGTCTCCCAGACGCGCCGCCGTGGCCTCCAGATATTCCAGCACACTTCTCTGCATGGGCGTTCCATCTCCTGTCGCGGCAATTCCGCCGTATTTCTCCCCGCCGCACCGCCGCACCGGGGAATCCGGCAAAAATCGGGGCAAATACACACAATATTCCGCCATATGGCGTTCCGATACAGTATACCATATTTCCCGGACGGAGTAAAGCCGCAATCTCCCACGGTTTCCCCGGCGGTCACAGACAAAAACTTTCCATTTCCTATAGCCGGAACGCCGAAAAAATGGTATACTGTCACCGTATGGCAGCGCCATGCTTTCTAAAAATTTGTTAGGTCCGCAAAATATCTTTAAAAGTCAAACTGCACAAGGTTTTTCGCCGCAAATCGCCGTTTTTTCTACGGCATTTTGTCAAGTTTACCCATTCCCCGCCTTGACAGGACCCGCCGGATTATTGTATGATGCAACCAGTGGTTTTTGTGACTGACGGAATTGAAGTGGAGTACCACAAGGGAGCAAAAACCGGGACATTCATGCCGACCGTCTGGGCAGTCCTACCTACGGGGTAGGGCTGCCCAGTTTTGTTTTTTTGGACACAGGAGGTACGATTCATGAAGAAAGTAGCCATTGTCATGGGCAGCGACAGCGACCGCCCCATTGTGGACAAAGCCGCCCAGACTTTGCGCCAGTACGGCGTACCCTTTGAGGTACACGTCTACACCGCCCACCGCACGCCGGAGGTAGCCGGGAAATTCGCCCGGGAAGCCGCCGGCAACAACATCGGCGTCATCATTGCGGCCGCCGGCAAGGCCGCCCATCTGGCAGGCGCCATGGCAGCCAATACGGTGCTGCCCGTCATCGGCCTGCCCATCAAAAGCAGCAATTTAGACGGCATGGACGCGCTTCTTTCCACAGTCCAGATGCCCTCGGGCATCCCGGTGGCCACGGTGGCCATTGACGGCGCGGTCAATGCCGCTTTGCTTTCCATCCAAATGCTGGCCCTCAGCGAGCCGGAGCTGATGGAAAAGCTGCAAACTGCCCGGCAGGAGGCCGCCGCCGCCGTTCTGGAGAAGAACCGCGCCATTGAGGCCGAATACGCCCAATAAGATTTCCCCTTTACATCACCCTTACATAAAGAACAATCGTTTCGGAGGTATTGTATCATGGAAAAGACCACGCAGCTGTATGAAGGCAAGGCCAAGAAGGTATTCGCCACCAACGATCCCCAGTACGTCATTGTGTCCTACAAGGACGATGCCACGGCCTTCAACGGCGAGAAGAAGGGTACCATTGTCGGCAAGGGCGCCATCAACAACCAGATGTCCAACCTGCTGATGCAGATGTTGGAAAAGCACGGCGTGCCCACCCATTTCGTCGAGCAGCTCAGCGAGCGGGAAACCGTGGTCAAGAAAGTCACCATCGTGCCCCTGGAAGTCATCGTCCGCAACATCTCCGCCGGTTCCTTTGCCAAGCGCTACGGCGTCAAGGAGGGCATTGTGTTCGATCAGCCCACCTTTGAGTTCTCCTACAAGAACGACGATCTGGGCGATCCCCTGCTGAACACCAGCCACGCCCTGGCCCTGAAGCTGGCCACCGCCGAGGAAATCGACACCATCCGCACCATGGCCCTCAAGGTCAACGAGCTGCTGAAGGACTACTTCGCCAAGCTCAACGTGACCCTGGTGGACTTCAAGCTGGAGTTTGGCCGTCTGGCCGACGGCACCATCGTCCTGGCCGACGAGATCAGCCCCGACACCTGCCGGTTCTGGGACAGCACCACCGGTGAGAAGCTGGACAAGGACCGCTTCCGCCGGGATATGGGCGGCGTCGAGGAGGCCTATCAGGAGATGATGCGCCGTCTGACCGGTGAGGGCAAGTAATGGGAAGCCTGCGTGAAGAATGCGGCGTATTCGGCATCTTTTCCCCGGAGAAGCAGGATCTCGCCGCCAAGGCTTACTATGGTCTGTTCGCCTTGCAGCATCGGGGACAGGAGAGCTGCGGCATTGTCGTCGGAGACGACGGCCTGTTCCGGGCCTATAAGGACACGGGTCTGGTGGGTGAGGTGTTCACTCCCACGGTCCTCAGCAGTCTGGGACAGGGCAACATGGTGGTGGGCCACGTCCGCTACGGCACCACCGGCGGCAACGACCGGGCCAACGCCCAGCCCATTGTGGTCAACCACATCAAAGGCCGCATGGCCCTGGCCCACAACGGCAACATCACCAACTCCGCAGAGCTGAGAAAAGAGCTGGAGCTGTGCGGCTCCATCTTCCATACCACCTCCGACACGGAGGTTATCTCCTACATCATCACCAAGGAGCGGCTGACGGCCCCCTCCATCGAGCAGGCCGTCAACAAGGCCATGGAGCGGATTCACGGCGCATACTCTCTCGTCATCATGTCCCCCTCCAAGCTCATTGCCGCCCGGGACCGCCACGGCTTCCGTCCCCTGTGCTACGGTCAGATGGGCGACGGCAGCTATGTGGTGGCCTCCGAAAGCTGCGCGCTGGACGCCATCGGCGCCCACTTCATCCGGGACATCCAGCCCGGTGAAATCGTGGTCTTCACCAAAGACGGCATCCGCACCATCGAGGACCACTGCGGCAAGTCCCAGCAGTCCATGTGCGTCTTTGAATACATCTACTTTGCCCGGCCCGACTCTGTCATTGAGGGCTGCTCCGTCCACTCCGCCCGGGTCCGGGCGGGTGCGTACCTGGCATTGGAGCACCCGGTTCAGGCCGACGTGGTGGTGGGCGTCCCCGACTCCGGCATTGACGCCGCTGTGGGCTTTGCCCGCCAGTCCGGCATTCCCTACGGCGTGGGCCTGATTAAAAACCGGTACATCGCCCGGACCTTTATCGCCCCCGGCCAGAGCAACCGGGAGGACAAGGTCCGCATGAAGCTGAACCCCGTCCGCTCCACTCTGGAGGGCAAGCGGGTGGTGCTCATTGACGACTCCATTGTCCGCGGCACCACCTCGGCCCGTCTGGTGAAGCTGGTCCGGGACGCAGGCGCCAAGGAAATCCATATGCGGATTTCCGCGCCCCCCTTCCTGAATCCCTGCTACTTCGGCACCGACATCGACTCCCGGGATATGCTCATTGCCTGCCATCACACCATTGACGAAATCCGCGACATCATCGGCGTGGATTCCCTGGGCTATCTGAGCATCGACAGCGTCACCAAGCTGGCCGCCGAGGGCCATTGCAAGGGCTACTGCACCGGCTGTTTCAGCGGTGAATATCCCGCCCCCATCCCCGAAAACACCGAAAAGAACAAGTTTGAGCGCAAGCTCTCGGAAAGTGAGGACGCAGAATGAACAATTCCCGTTCGGAAAGCTACGCCGCCGCCGGTGTCGATATCACCGCCGGTTACAAGGCGGTGGAACTGATGAAGGCCCACATTGCCCGGACCATGACCTCCGGCGTTGTCTCCGACGTGGGCGGCTTCGGCGGCCTGTTTGAACTGGATGTCAAGGGCATGGAGCGCCCTGTCCTGGTCAGCGGCACCGACGGCGTCGGCACCAAGCTGAAACTGGCCTTTTTGATGGACAAGCACGACACCGTAGGCATCGACTGTGTAGCCATGTGCGTCAACGACGTGCTGTGCTGCGGTGCGAAACCTCTGTTCTTCCTGGATTATATCGCCTGCGGCAAGAACATTCCCGAGCGCATTGCCCAAATCGTCTCCGGCGTGGCCGAGGGCTGCGTCCAGTCCGGCTCCGCCCTCATTGGCGGCGAAACCGCTGAAATGCCCGGCTTCTACCCCGTGGACGAGTACGACCTGGCGGGCTTCTCCGTGGGCGTTGTCGATAAGGCCAAGATTCTCGACAAAAACACCATGGCCCCCGGTGACGTGATTCTCGCTTTGCCCTCCAGCGGCGTCCACTCCAACGGTTTTTCTCTGGTCCGCAAGGTCTTTGACGTGGAGCACGCCGACCTGAAAACTCCTATATCCGAGCTGAATGGCCGCAGCCTGGGGGAAGCCCTTCTGTGCCCCACCAAGATTTATGTCAAACCCATGCTGGCTCTGATGGAGCAGGTCACGGTCAAGGCCGTTTCCCACATCACCGGCGGCGGCTTCTTTGAAAACATTCCCCGCAGTCTGAAACCCGGCTGCGCCGCCCGCATTGACCATGTGGACGTACTGCCCATCTTTAACCTGATTGCCAAGGCCGGAAACGTGCCGGAGCGCGACATGTTCAACACCTTTAACATGGGCGTCGGCATGACCGCCGTGGTGTCCGCCGCCGACGCGGACCGGGCTTTGGAAATTCTCCACGCCAACGGTGAACAGGCTTATCGTCTGGGCGAAATCGTTGAGGGCGAAGGAGTGCTCCTGTGAGCCGCGCCCGCATTGCCGTCCTGGTCAGCGGCGGCGGCACCAATTTACAGGCCCTTCTGGACGCCCAGCAAAGCGGTATCCTGCACAGCGGTGAGATTGTTCTGGTTGTTTCCAACAATGAGAGCGCCTACGCACTGGAGCGGGCCGCCAAGGCCGGTGTGGACACTTCCATTGTCACCAAAAAGGGCTGCGGGTCCCAGGCAGCTTTTGAACAGGAACTGGTTCGACAGCTGGAGCATGCTCATATCGATTTAATCATTCTGGCCGGTTTTATGAGCATTCTCACCAAGTCGTTTACCAACCGGTTTCCCAACCGGATTATCAACGTCCACCCGTCGCTGATTCCCTCCTTTTGCGGCGAGGGCTTCTATGGGCTGCGGGTCCATCAGGCGGCGCTGGACTACGGTGTAAAGGTCACCGGCGCGACGGTCCATTATGTCAACGAAATTCCCGACGGCGGCAAAATTCTGGCCCAAAAGGCCGTGGACATTCTGCCGGAGGACACGGCGGAGACCTTGCAGCGCCGGGTTATGGAGCAGGCCGAATGGATTCTTCTGCCCCAGGTGGCGGAGGAATTGTGTGCCGCTATGAGTAAGTGAGGAGGTTTTTCCAATGAATCAGAATCTCTTTGAGCTGCTGCGGGCCAACCCCTATCCCGGCCGCGGCATCGTTCTGGGCATGAAATCCCTGCCCGGCGCTTCCGCCGCTGTCATGGCCTATTGGATTATGGGCCGCAGCGCCAATTCCCGCAACCGTATTTTCTCCCTGACAGACGACGGCATCCGTACCGAAGCCTATGACCCGTCCAAGGTGGAGGACCCCTCCCTCATTATCTACCATCCGGTGCGCCTGGTGGGCAATCGTACCATCGTCACCAACGGCGACCAGACCGACACCATCCGGGACTATCTGCTGGAAGGAAAAACCTTTGCCGACGCCCTGCGGACCCGGGAATTTGAGCCGGACGAGCCCAACTTCACCCCCAGAATCTCCGGCCTGGTGGAGCGGAACGGCTTCTATGCCCTGTCCATTCTGAAAGCCAGCCCCAACCGCTGCCCCATGCGCCAGTTCTTTGAATATGTGGCCGAGGGCGACGCGGGCCACTTTATCAGCACCTATCAGGGCGACGGCAATCCCCTGCCCTCCTTTGCCGGGGAGCCCATTCGGGTATCGATTGACGCCCCCGATGCTGACACCTTCGCCAAAGAGCTGTGGGACGCCCTCAATGAGGAAAACCGCATTTCCCTCTTTGTCCGCTATACCGATCTGCGCAACGGCTTTGCCCAGACCCGCATTATCAACAAGTTTGGAGAGTCCTTCTCCGTGGATACCAAGGAACCCATCTGGAAGTGAGGAAGCAGAACTATGAAGGAATTGGAACTGAAATACGGCTGTAACCCCAATCAGAAGCCCTCGAAAATCTTCGTCCGTGACGGCGAACTGCCCATCACCGTGCTCAACGGCAAGCCCGGCTATATCAACTTTATGGACGCGTTCAACTCCTGGCAGTTAGTTCTGGAGCTGAAACAGGCCACAGGTCTGCCCGCCGCCGCCAGCTTTAAGCACGTCTCCCCCGCCGGCGCCGCCGTGGGTCTGCCCCTGAGCGACGTGGACAAGCAGATTTACTTTGTGGAGCCTGACGTGGAGCTTTCTCCCATTGCCTGCGCCTACATCCGGGCCAGAGGCGCCGACCGTCTCTGCTCCTACGGCGACTGGGCCGCCCTGTCCGACGTCTGCGACGCCGCAACGGCCCGGTATCTAAAGGAGGAGGTCTCCGACGGTGTCATTGCCCCCGGCTACACCGACGAGGCATTGGAAATCCTCAAGACGAAGAAAAAGGGCAATTACAACGTGATTCAGATGGATGTCCACTACGTTCCCGCGCCCCAGGAGTATAAGGACGTATTCGGCATCACCTTTGAGCAGGGCCGCAACAACTTCAAGATTGACGCAACGCTGCTGACCAACATCGTCACCGAAAACAAAGAGCTGCCCGAAGCTGCGAAAATCGACCTGATTGTGGCCCTGATTACGCTCAAATACACCCAGTCCAATTCCGTCTGCTACGTCAAAAACGGACAGGCCATCGGCGTGGGCGCAGGCCAGCAGAGCCGCATCCACTGCACCCGTCTGGCCGGCTCCAAGGCCGACAACTGGTATTTGCGCCAGTGCCCCAAGGTGCTGAACCTGCCCTTCAAGGCCGACGTGCGCCGTCCCGAGCGGGACAACGCCATTGACGTTTACATTTCCGACGAATACGAGGATGTTCTGGCCGACGGTGTTTGGCAAACACTGTTCACAGAAAAGCCGGACGTCCTGACCAGAGAGGAGAAAAAGGCCTGGATTGCCACCCAAAGCGGCGTTTCCATCGGCTCCGACGCCTTCTTCCCCTTCGGTGACAACATCGAGCGGGCCCGCAAAAGCGGTGTGCAGTATGTGGCCGAGCCCGGCGGCTCCATCCGCGATGACAATGTCATCGACACCGCCAACAAGTACGGCATGACCATGTGCTTCACCGGCATGCGCCTGTTCCATCATTAAAAAAGGTACAACGACCCGACAGGAGTATTCCATGCCGGGTCGTTGTGGCACCCTATGCGTTCCCATTTATCAACCATTCGGAGGTAACGATCTATGAAGGTATTGGTCGTTGGCGGCGGCGGCCGCGAACACGCCATCATCAAAAAGCTGCGGGAAAACCCCGAAATCACCCAACTGTTTGCATTGCCCGGCAACGGCGGCATGACCGATGACGCCGTCTGTGTCCCCATCGGCGCCACGGACGTGGCCGCCATCACGGAGTTTGCCAAAAAAGAGTCCATCGACTTCGCCGTGGTGACCCCTGACGATCCCCTGGCCCTGGGCTGTGTGGACGCGTTGGAGGACGCGGGGATTCCCTCCTTCGGCCCCCGGAAAAACGCCGCCATCATCGAGAGCAGCAAGGCATTCTCCAAAGAATTGATGGCCAAGTACCACATTCCCACCGCCGCCTATGAAATCTTCACCGATTTGGACAAGGCTCTGGACTATGTATCGTCCTGCCCCATCCCCACAGTGGTCAAGGCCGACGGTCTTGCCTTGGGCAAGGGTGTGGTCATTGCCCAGACGCGGGAGGAAGCCGCCGCCGCCGTCCGCTCCATGATGGAGGACAAGGTTTTCGGTGACAGCGGCAGCCGAGTGGTCATCGAGGAATTTCTCGAAGGCCCTGAGGTCAGCGTTCTCAGCTTTACCGACGGCGAGACCGTCATTCCCATGGTGTCCTCCATGGACCACAAGCGGGCCGGAGACAACGACACGGGTTTGAACACCGGCGGCATGGGCACCATCGCCCCCAACCCCTATTACACCCCCGCTGTGGCCCAGCGGTGCATGCAGGAAATTTTCCTGCCCACCATCCGGGCCATGAAAGATGAGGGCCGGACCTTCCGGGGCTGCCTGTATTTCGGTCTGATGATTACCAAGGACGGCCCCAAGGTTATCGAATACAACTGCCGGTTTGGCGACCCCGAAACCCAGGTGGTGCTGCCCCTGCTGAAAAGCGATCTTTTAACCATCTTCCGGGCCGTCCGGGACGGCAAGCTGACCGAAACACCGGTGGAGTTCTCCGACGGCGCAGCCTGCTGCGTGGTGCTGGCTTCCAAGGGTTACCCCGGCAAGTATGAAAAGGGGTACCCCATCACGCTGCCGGAGACGGTTGACCACGAGGCCATCTATATTGCCGGTGCATCCCGTGACGAAAGCGGCGTCCTCCGCACCAACGGCGGCCGCGTCCTGGGCGCCGTTGCCACCGCCGGCGATCTGCAAAGCGCCGTCACCGCCGCCTATGCACTGGCCGACCGCATCCATTTTAAAAACGCCTACTGCCGCCGCGACATCGGTCGCCGCGCCTTGCAGGCTTTATAATAAGGAGAATCAACTGTGGTTTACAGAATCTATTCCGAGAAGAAGCCCGGCCTCAGTCCGGAGGCCGCCTCCGTTCTTTCCGATCTTCGGTCGTTCCTGGGCATCGACGCCCTCACCGGCGTCCGGGTCCTCAACCGCTACGATGTGGACCACATCGAGCCGGATGTATTCGATCAGGCCCGGGGCGTGGTGTTTTCCGAGCCCCCTGTGGACGTGACCTATGACGAGACGTTCCCCCTGCCGGAGGGTCCCCACCGCATTTTGGCTGTGGAAGCATTGCCCGGTCAGTTCGACCAGCGGGCCGACTCCTGTGCCCAGTGCGTCCAGCTGTTGTCCGGCGCGGCCCGGCCCCTGGTGGCCTATGCCCGGATCTATGTGCTGGAGGGTGTCCTCTCCGATGCGGATGTGGAGAAAATCTCCAAGTATCTGGTGAACCCGGTGGAAAGCCGCGTGGCCTCCATGGACAAACCCGAAACGCTGGAGCGCACCTATGAGACCCCCAGCGAAGTGGCAACGGTCACCGGCTTTACGGCCATGGACGAAGCCGCTCTGTCGGAGCTGCTCAGCTCCCTGGGACTGGCTATGGATCTGGACGACCTCAAGTTCCTGCAAGCGTATTTCCGGGATGAGGAGCACCGGGACCCCACCATCACGGAAATCCGCGTGGTGGACACCTATTGGTCCGACCACTGCCGCCACACCACCTTCTCCACCCATCTGGAGCAAATCGATTTGGCTGATGAGGATGTAAAAGCCGCCTATCAGCGGTATCTGGATGCCCGTGTAGAGGTCTACGGCGAGGAAAAGGCCGCCGCCCGTCCTCAAACCCTGATGGACATGGCAACCATCGGCACCAAGACCCTGAAAAAGCGCGGTCTGCTGCCAGAGCTGGACGAGAGCGAAGAGATCAACGCCTGTTCCATCCACGTTCCCGCCGTGGTCAACGGCAAGGAGCAGGACTGGCTCCTGATGTTCAAGAACGAGACCCACAACCATCCCACGGAAATCGAGCCTTTCGGCGGCGCGGCCACCTGCATCGGCGGCTGTATCCGCGATCCCCTGTCGGGCCGCGCCTATGTCCATCAGGCCATGCGCGTTACCGGCGGCGGCGATCCCCGTGTGTCCTTCAGCGAAACCACCCCCGGCAAGCTGCCCCAGAGAAAGATTGCCCAGACGGCAGCCGCCGGTTATTCCTCCTACGGCAACCAAATCGGCTTGGCTACGGGCCATGTGGCTGAGATCTATCATCCTGGCTATATCGCCAAGCGTCTGGAATGCGGCGCTGTCGTCGGCGCTGCTCCCGCCAGCCATGTGCGCCGCGAAGTGCCCGCGCCCGGCGATGTGATCATTCTCCTGGGCGGCCGCACGGGCCGCGACGGCATCGGCGGCGCCACAGGCTCCTCCAAGAGCCACAACATGCAGTCGTTGACCACCATGGCCAGCGAGGTCCAGAAGGGCAACGCCCCCGAGGAACGGAAACTGCAACGGCTGTTCCGCAACGGCAATGTTACCCGTCTGATCAAGCGGTGCAACGACTTCGGCGCCGGCGGCGTATCGGTTGCCATCGGTGAGCTGGCCGACGGTTTGACCATCGACCTGGATGCCGTCCGCAAAAAGTATGACGGCCTGGATGGCACCGAATTGGCCATTTCTGAGAGCCAAGAGCGTATGGCCGTGGTGGTGGCCCCCGAGGACGCCGACGCCCTGATGAATGCTGCCCGTATGGAAAACCTGGAAGCCTATCCCGTTGCCACGGTCACCGAAAGCCCCCGTATGGTTATGACCTGGAAGGGCAAGACCATCGCCAATCTGAGCCGGGCGTTCCTCAACACCAACGGCGCGGTAAAGCACGCCGCCATTGCGGTTGACAAGCTGGAGCACAAGGCCCCGGCCCTGCCCTTCTCCACTCTGCGGGACATGGCCGCCGACCTCCGCTGTGCCTCCCGCCGCGGTCTCACCGAGCGGTTTGACGGCTCCATTGGCGCGGGCAGCGTTCTGATGCCCTTCGGCGGCAAAACCCAGCGCTCCCCCGCCCAGGCCATGGCGGCCCTGTTCCCTGTGGAGCCGGGCCAGAATACGACCCAGTCCAGCGTGATGGCCTGGGGCTTTGACCCGGACCACATGAGCGCTGACCCCTACGGCGGTGCAAAGGCCAGCGTCTACACCTCCGTTGCAAAAATTGTCGCGGCGGGCGCTGACTATCAAAAAGCCTATCTGACCTTGCAGGAGTTCTTCGAGCGGCTGCGCACGGAGCCCCACCGCTGGGGCAAGCCCTTTGCCGCGCTGCTTGGCGCGCTGGATGCCCAATTAGAGTTGGGCTGCGCCGCCATCGGCGGCAAGGATTCCATGTCCGGCTCCTTCCTGGACCTGGATGTGCCCCCCACGCTGATTTCCTTTGCCATTGCCCCCATCCAGTCCGGAGACGTGCTGACCACAGAGTTCAAGGAAGCCGGTCACCCGGTGTACCTGTTTGGGGCCAAGGACCCCAAGGCCGGATGGGAGCAGTTCCATGCCCTGTGCCGTGCCGGTAAGGTGAAAGCCGCCTGGGCCGTGGAGCACGGTCTGGCCGAAGCCGTCACCAAAATGACCTTCGGCAACGGCATCGGCTTCACCGGCGAGGGCGTCCACGACTGGTATGTGTCCATGCCCGGCGCCATTGTGGCCGAGCTGACGGAGGATGTGGACGCGACGCTGCTGGGCCACACCACCGACGACGGCCATGTGACCATTGGCTTTGAGCGGGTGCCTGTGTCCGAGCTGTTGGCCCTCAACGACGGGGTGTTGGAAAAGGTCTATCCCACCGTGGCCGGTGACGGCGGCAGCGTGGAGCCCATCACCTACACCGCCGCCGCTCCCCTGGTTGCCAAAACCAAGGTGGCCCAGCCCCGTGTGGTCATTCCCGTGTTCCCCGGCACCAACTGTGAATATGACTCGGTCCGGGCCTGCTTGCAGGCGGGCATGACGGCGGAAACCATCGTCATCCGCAACCTGACGCCGGAGGATTTGTTCCAGTCGGCGGTGGAATTGGAGCACGCCATCCGGAACGGTCAAATCGTCTTTCTCCCCGGCGGTTTCTCCGGCGGCGACGAGCCGGAGGGCTCCGCCAAGTTTATCGCCTCGTTCCTCAGAAGTCCCCGGCTCCGCGACGCCATCACCGATCTGCTGGAGAACCGCGACGGCCTGATGCTGGGCATCTGCAACGGCTTCCAGGCCCTTATCAAGCTGGGTCTGGTGCCCTACGGCAAAATCGTCCCCATGGATGGCAATTGCCCCACCCTGACCTATAACACCATCGGCCGCCACCAGTCGTCCATTGTCCGGACCCGCGTCTGCACCAACAACTCTCCCTGGCTGCTGGAGGCCCCGGTGGGCGAACTCTACAGCGTGCCCATCTCCCACGGCGAGGGCCGCTTCCTGGCCTCCGACGCGGTTTTGGCGCAGCTGAAACAGAATGGACAGATTGCCACCCAGTATGTGGATTTGAACGGCAATCCCACATTGGACACCGCGTTTAACCCCAACGGCTCCCTGTGGGCCATTGAAGGCATTACCAGCCCCGACGGCCGCGTCCTCGGCAAGATGGGTCACAGCGAGCGCGTGGGCGCGGAGCTGTATAAAAACGTTCCCGGCAACTATGATATGGGCCTGTTCCGCAGCGCCGCCCGGTATTTCCGTTGATTTGATAAGGAGGAGTTTCCCATGGCTTATTACTATTCCGAACCGTCCCGCACCTTCAGCGAGTACCTGCTGATTCCCGGCTACACCGGTCCCGACTGCATCCCCGCCAATGTCAGCCTGCAAACCCCTCTGGTTAAATACCGCAAGGGCCAGGAGGAGTGCCCCATCTGCCTGAACATCCCCCTGGTCTCCGCCATCATGCAGTCTGTCTCCAATGATACCCTGGCTGTGGCTCTGGCCAAGGAGGGCGGCATGTCCTTTATCTTCGGCTCCCAGTCCATTGAGAGCGAAGCCGCCATGGTGGAAAAGGTCAAGGCCCACAAGGCCGGTTTTGTGGTCAGCGACTCCAATGTGACCCCCGACAACACCCTGGGCGACGTACTGGCCATGACCCGCCGCAGCGGTCACTCCACTCTAGCTGTTACCGCCGACGGCACCCCCAACGGCAAACTGCTGGGCGTGGTCACCGGCCGTGATTACCGCGTATCCCGCATGACTGAGGATATCCCCGTCCGGGACTTTATGACCCCCATCGAGCGGCTGATTACCGCCCCCGCCTCCACCAACCTCAAAGAAGCCAATGACATCATCTGGGAGCACAAGCTCAATTCCCTGCCCATCATCGACGATGACGGCCATTTGATGTACTTTGTCTTCCGCAAGGACTACGCCGACCACAAGGACCATCCCCTGAGCCTGCAGGACGGCAGCAAGCGCTATATGGTGGGCGCGGGCATCAACACCAGGGACTTTGCCGAGCGGGTCCCCGCCCTGGTCAAGGCCGGTGCCGACGTTCTCTGCATCGATTCCTCCGAGGGACACTCCATCTGGCAGAAACGGACCATTGACTATATCCGCGAGCACTACGGCGACTCCGTCAAGGTGGGTGCTGGTAATGTGGTGGACCGGGAAGGCTTCTTCTATCTGGCCGAAGCCGGAGCCGATTTCGTGAAAGTGGGCATCGGCGGCGGCTCCATCTGCATCACCCGTGAGCAGAAGGGCATTGGCCGCGGCCAGGCCACGGCGCTGATTGAAGTGGCCGCCGCCCGGGACGAGTATTTTGAGAAGACCGGCGTCTATGTGCCCATCTGCTCCGACGGCGGCATTGTCCATGACTACCACATGACCATGGCCCTGGCCATGGGTGCGGACTTCCTGATGCTGGGCCGTTACTTCGCCCGCTTCGATGAAAGCCCCACCAACAAGGTTCTGGTGGACGGCGTCTACCGGAAGGAGTACTGGGGCGAAGGCTCCAACCGCGCCCGCAACTGGCAGCGCTACGACCTGGGCGGCGCGGCCGGTCTCAGCTTCGAGGAGGGCGTCGATTCCTACGTCACCTACGCCGGCTCCCTCCATGACGGCGTGGAAAAGAGCATGTACAAGGTCAAGTCCACCATGTGCAACTGCGGCGCGGTCACCATTCCCCAGCTCCAGCGGGACGCCCGCATTACCCTGGTGTCCGCCACCTCCATCGTCGAGGGCGGCTACCATGACGTCATTCTGAAGAAATGAGATGGTTTTTTCGGGGGCCCTGCCCCCTGGACCCCTGCGATTTTTTGAAAAAAATCGAGTAAAACTTTTAAATTTTGGGATTTTAAGTTTTTTTAGTGGTTTGGTGCGGTGGCTCTGAATGGGTGCGGTAAG
>DVJJ01000109.1 GCA_018716875.1 Candidatus Avoscillospira avistercoris | reverse complement strand
GGCGGGGGCTGTTCCGCACCCTGGCGGAGCTGGTGAGCTGGATCGTGGCACTGGGTTGATGAAGGCTATTGGGAGTATGAATACACCGGTTACTCCGCTTCGATCAGCGGTGTCATGTCCTTGATGCCGGATGATATTGTACCGACTGCCTCCGGCAAGGCCATGAAGAGCGGGTATGGCGTCAAGCAGGATGTGACCGCAACGCTCTCCACCGATGCACCCACCAGTCACATTACCCATCCGCAGACGGCGTTTTCTGTGTTTCCGGAATTCCAGTACCAAACCTATCTGCGTCTTCTGCAGCGGGTGTCCAGTGGTCGAAGTGCAAAATTCACCTTCCAGCCCAACGACTTCTCCACTTACAACAGAACGGTGCATTTTACGCCTATCTGGTTCCCGGATTCTACCAACTACACAGTATTTACTCAGGTTTGGGACACGTGGACGCCGGATGGGATGCTGAGCATCAACCTGAACGATTATGTATCGATCAACGGGAGCCTCTATGATGACTGGTATACCAATCGAGAATAGTATCTGGTCGGCATATCTGCTCACCGCGTTTTTGGTGATTGTCGGTTTTGCCTTCTACGATATCTTTCATCGGCGAGTGCCTGACCGGGCGCTCGTCTTTTTTATCCCGCTGGCTGCGGTGGCGCCGCTGATCAAAGCGTGGTTCGCACTGGACTGCGGGCAACCTCCGCTTTGGCTCTGGCCGATATTCGCAAAGTCCTTAATAGGTGCTCTGCTTGGATTCAGTATTCCTCTGGCTGCTGCCATGGTAACTGGAGGGACCGGCATGGGCGGCGGTGACATCAAATTCTGCGGTGTGCTGGGACTCATCTATGGTCCTTCCGGTATGTCCATCGTTTTTCTGGTTTCCGCAGTATGTGCTATGCCCATCATTTTGATGATTCGGCGGATTTACCGGGATTGGCGCCCTTTGTCCATCCCGTTTCTACCTTTTCTGGCCTGCGGCTGCTCTGCGGCGACATTGGCCGAACTATTTTTGCATTAGGAGATTATGCTTATGAAATTGAACAACCGTTTTATCTTCGGCATTTTGTCCCTGGTCCTGGCAGCAGTCATTGCCTTTGTTGCCCTCCCCACCATCGCCCGTCAGACCAACGGAAAAGCCGAAATCGTCCGTATCACGCAGCCGGTGCTGAAAGGCGAAAAAATCACCTCGGACAATGCCGAGGTTGTGGAAGTTGGCGGCTACAATCTGCCCTCCAATGTTGCGCACAGTCTCAGCGATGTGGAGGGGCTGTATGTAACAGCGGATCTGGCTGAGGGTGACTACATCCTTACCAGCAAGGTCAGCAGTGTTCCGGTTTCTTCGGATGTGGCACTCAATGACATCCCTTCTGGAAAGGTAGCTATCTCAATGACTGTTAAGACGCTGGCCTCCGGCCTCTCCGACAAGCTCCAGCCCAACGACATCATTCGGATCTATCATTTCCTGGAGACAGCAGAAGAGGTCCCGGAGCTCCGCTTTGTTAAAGTGCTGTCGGTTACCGATTCCGATGGTGTCAATGTGGACAACACCAAGGAGCCTACGGAGGATGAAGAGCGGCAGCAGTCTGCCACTATCACAGTTCTGGCAACGCCTGAGCAGGCCCGGATCATCACAGAGATGGAAAACGACGGCGTCGCCCATGTGGCCCTGATCTCCCGTAACAACGATCAGCTGGCCGAGGAACTTCTGGCAGCGCAGGACAAAACTCTGCAGGAGATCTATTTTCCCGAAACGCTGACGGAAGATGGTGAGACTACGGAGGGCAGCGAGCCTACGGCCGAGGACGGTTCTGAGGCGCCGGACAGCGGCGCTGAAACGCCCCCCGCGGACACCAGCCAACCGGCTGAGTAACAGAAGGAGGTCGGAAACGATGGGAAAAGTCATTACTGTCTGGGGCAGTCCGGGAAGCGGGAAAAGTATGTTTTCCGCCATTCTTGCAAAAGCCCTGACCCGAGATAAGCGGAAAGCCATCATCATCAACGCGGAGATCAGCGTTCCCATGCTCCCGGTCTGGCTGCCGGATCAGATCATTCAGACCAACGCCTCGGTGGGCCAGGTTCTCAGCAGCGTAGAGATTGATACCTCGCTGGTGGCAAGCCATGTCACGGTTCTGAAAAGCTATCCGTTCATTGGCCTGATGGGGTATTCCGCCGGTGAGAATCCTCTGAGTTACCCGGAAATCAAATACGCCATGGTGCTCCAGCTGGTCAATGCGGCAGCCAAACTGGTGGATTTCGTCATTTTGGACTGCAGTTCCAACATGACCAATGTGTTCACACCGGCAGCCATTGAATCCGGTGATCTGGTCGTCAGACTGCTCACCCCTGATTTGAAAGGGATCAACTACTTGAAGGCCCATCAGCCGCTGCTGGTGGATGGACGTTTTCACTACGATCAGCACCTGACCTTTGCCGGTATGGCCCGGCCGTTCCACGCTCTGGATGAAATGGGGTATATCATCGGAGGATTTGATGGTTTGCTCCCCTACGGCAAGGAAATCGACCGGTGCGCCACTGAGGGCGGCATGTTCCAGGCCATCAAATATTGCAATCCCAAGTACACCGCTTCGCTCAACAAGGTGCTGGACGCACTGGAGCAGATGGAGTTGGCGAAACAGGCCGCAGAGGAAGATCCCGACGATGAGGAAGAGTTCGAGGAGGACGATGCCGATGAATAACCTCAACGACATATTCTTTGCGCCTGCTGCCAATCAGGATCTGACCTATGACCAGGTGTTGGAGGATGTGCAGCGGTATTTTGCTGAGAATCACGCTTCCACCATTGCTGAGGCTGGCGAAGCCAATGCCGAGCGGGCCACAGCCTTGCTGAAAGAACTGATGGTGCAGTACATCGTCAAACGCAAATACGCTATCAGCGGGCTGACCACCGAGCAGCTTTGCGAGCAGCTCTATGAAGATATGGCCGGGTACTCCTTTTTGAAGAAATGGATCTACAAGCCCGGCATCGAGGAAGTCAATATCAATGCCTACAATGACATTGAGGTGATCGAGGCCGGCGGCCGCAGCATCAAGATCCCGGACAAGTTCTCTTCTCCGCAGCACGCCATTGATGTGGTGCGGCGTATGCTCAACGCCTGCGGCATGGTCATCGACGATACGATGCCCAGCGTGGTGGGGTTTCTGGATAAGAACATCCGTATCTCCGTGGATAAGACCCCTATCGTGGACCCGGATGTTGGTATCAATGCCTCCATCCGTATCGTCAATCAGCAGACGGTCTCTGAACAGAAGCTTCTGGATTCCGGCAGCGCCACAGCTGAGATGCTTCACTTCCTGATGGCCTGTATTCGGTACGGTGTCAGTGTGTGCATCGCCGGTTCCACGGGTTCCGGCAAGACTACCATCATGGCCTGGCTGCTCTCCAATGTACCCAACAACCAGCGCCTCATTACCATCGAGGAGGGCAGCCGTGAGTTTGATCTGGTCAAACGGGACGAGAACGGCAACATCCTGAATTCTGTCATCCACCTGCTGACCCGCCCCAGCGAGAATCCGGCTCTGAATATCAACCAGGACTTCCTCTTGGAGCGGGTTCTGCGCAAGCATCCCAATGTGATCGGCGTCGGTGAGATGCGGTCTGCGGCGGAAAGTCTGTCTGCAGCAGAGAGCTCTCGAACCGGCCACACGGTCTGCACCACCATCCACTCCAATTCCTGCAACAGCACATACCGCAGAATGATGACCCTCGCCAAGCGCAAATACAGTATGGATGACTCTGTGCTCATGGAAATCATGGTAGAGGCCTACCCCATCGTGGTGTTCACCAAACAGCTGGAGGATCGCTCCCGCAAAATCATGGAAATCCTGGAGGGTGAGGACTTCCGAGATGGTCAGCTCGTCTCCCACACACTATATAAGTTTGAGGTAGAGGACAATGTGACCGATAGGGATGGGAATGTCCGTGTGGTCGGGCACCATCGGAAGGTCGGCCTGATCTCCGACACTTTGAAAAAGCGCCTGCTGGACAACGGTATTTCCAACAAGGAATTGGCTGAGTTCATGCAGCCCCCTAAGGAGGTGGATTAAGCATTGCAGTGGATCTATATCATATGTTTTTCGCTTATCAGCGCGGGCCTCCTGGCTTTGTTCGGTGTGCGCCCGGGCGATTTCATTGACGCTCTCTTCCGCTCCCAGCGCAAAGCGGCCACATTGTTTGATGAACTCAATGTTCTGATGGGCACACCCGCCAAGGGATTCTTCAATCAGGATTATGAGCTGAAGCAGATCCTGAAAGGCACCGGCCGGTCTGACCGTTATGAGGCCGTCAAACGGCTGTCGCTTATCCTATTTGCGGTGGGTGCCGTACTGGCGCTGCTCATCAATAATGTGTATATGGTGCCGATTCTGGGCATTGGATTTTCCCTTGCCCCCATTTGGTACCTGCGAAGTACCGCCGCCAGCTACAAGAAGCATCTCAATGAGGAACTGGAGACCGCCATCTCCATCATCACCACCTCTTATCTGCGCACCGAGGATCTGATCCGGGCTGTCAAAGAGAACCTGCCCTACATCAACGAGCCGGTAAAGGCCAATTTTGAAGCTTTCGTCTACGAGGCGGAGCTGATTAACGCCAATCTGACAAGCGCCATCAACTCCCTCAAGATGAAGATACCCAACCGGGTCTTTCATGAGTGGTGCAACATCTTGATTCAGTGCCAGTCTGATCGTTCCATGAAAAACACGCTGCCCACC
>DVJJ01000108.1 GCA_018716875.1 Candidatus Avoscillospira avistercoris | reverse complement strand
TCTACGCTAGCTGTCGATGGAGCCAATAGAAAGTACGATGTAAGAAAGGGGCAATAGTTTAATTCAATGACCGTTACAGAATAGCGGCAAAGAGTTTCTATGCGTAGTTGTTCGACTTTGGCAGGAGTAGTACCATGATTGGTGCTACTCCTGCTTTTTAATGGTATATAATCATACATCGATTTGCAGCGTGTTGTTTTTTTGATATGCCCAGCGAAAGCCGGGGGCGCTGCCCCCGGCTTTCGATTTACCAGTCTGTCAATTTGATGGAACCTGTAGTGCTTTCGGCCTCCACGGCAAGGCTACCATTACCCCAGACGGCGCCGGAGACGCTCCGCTCATAGGAAAGACCGTTGTACTCGTCCTTGACGCTGCTGGTGGTGCTTTCGGCGGTCAGGGTGTAGCCCGGTACATCCTCCAGGGCCAGTTTGATGGACCCGGTGGTGCTCTCCAACCGGCATCGGGTAGTGGACCCATCGGCGGTGACCTTTACAGAGCCGGTGGTGGTCTCCACATCCAGCGATTGAAAGGGCTCATACACTTTGACACTGCCGGTGGTACACTGGACAGTCAAGGCGCTGCCGCCCACAGAAACCCGGATGCCGCCGGAGATAGTGTCCAGCTGATAGTTCAACGCATCATCTTCGGGCACTTCCAGGACCAGACGGCCGCCGGACAGGAAATTGCCTTTAGAGGTAGTGACGCGGAGGGTGCCGCCCGTCTGCTCCCAGACCGGCGTCTCGGCAGGGAGGAGGCCGCCGGTGTAGTACCGTGCGACCACATCCGGTCCGGTTCCTGCCACAATCTCCACGGCACAGGTCCGGCCCTCCACGGCAATGTCCGTCACATCGGAAAAGGATGCTTCCGCCGCCAGCTTGCCGTCTCCAATCAGAGACACGGAGAATTTGCCGCCGGTCATAGCCACAACCGCCGCCGCCAACACCGCCACAAAGGAGAGAATCAGAACCACAAGACGAATCCAAAGCAGAGTACGGTTATTCATGCTGCCACCTCAATGCGATTACAGTGCGGATGATGGCCGACAGCAGACCCGCCAGGGGCCAGATGATCCAGGTGATACCCCAGGCAGCGGTCAGAAAGCTGACAACCAGATAGACTGTGGTCACAACAATCCAGTACAGATTCATCACGGCCTTGACGGTCTGGCCGCCGGGATGACGCTGGGCTTCTTTCATCCAGCGGTCGCCCTGCTCGTCTTCCCGATACTCCACCGGTGTGGACATTTCGGTATAGATCAGCAGCGCCGTGGCACCGGCTACCAGTACCAGCAGAATCACCACAGCCAAAATCTGCACGCCCTCCCAGGGCGCCAGGGCGCTGGCTACCACAATGGCAGCGCCCAAAATATAGGTGGCTGCGGCAATGGCTGTATTGCGGGCGCTGCGGCGGCGGTAGTATTGGGCCTCCTGCCGGAAATGCTCGTCGGGCATGACCTGGGCAATCATTTCGTCCAGATCTCCCATGCTGGCCACCGTCAGACTGTAGGCTTCGCTGTCGCTTTTGCCATCCCGCAGATAGTCCTCATAGCGCTCCCGCATGTTGCCCAGCAGCTCCTCTTTCAGCTCCAGAGCCTTTTTGGTCCGGGGAACGTCTTCAAAAAGTGCCTGTATATAACGGTCGATTTTTTGACTCATGGTTCCTCTTCTCCTTGTAACAGTGTGTCGATGATGGTTTTAAAGGTCTGCCAGTCGGCGCAGTTTTCCCGGTACAACGCCCGTCCCAGCTCCGTGATGGCATAGTAGCGCCGCCGTGCGCCGGTGGTTTCATCGCCCCAATAGGAGCGGATGCAGCCGGCACCTTCCAGACGGCGGAACGTGGTATACAGCGTGGCCTCCTTCAATTCCAAAAGACCGCCGCTGGCCTGGGCCACCGCCTTGTTGAGCTCGTAACCGTAACTGTCATGGCGGAGCAGCTGGGCAAGAATGATGGTGTCCGTATACCCACGGATCATATCGGACATGTTCAGCATTTCCTCACCTCTCTGGTTTCACTATACTACGGAGATACCTCATTTGTCAAGGTATATTTTCAGCATTGGTAAATCATCAGACGATCAAGAAAGCCCGCACCGATTTCCGGTGCGGGCGTATGTACCGTTATTTCGTTTTCAGCAGCGCTTCTCCGGCCTTGAAGATATCACCGGCGCCGACGGTGAGAATCAGGTCGCCGGGCTGGGCCAGCTGCCGCAGCTGCGCCGTGACCTCCGGCAGCGTCTCACAGTAGATGGCGCCAGGGATCTGCGCAACCAGGTCAACCGAGGAAATGCCGATGGTGTTTTGCTCCCGGGCGGCGTAGATCTCCGCCACCACGGCCACATCCACCCGCCGCAGCTCCCGGACAAAATCATCGAAGAGGGCATGGGTCCGGGTGTAGGTGTGGGGCTGGAAGGCACAGAGAATCCGCTTGTAGCCCATGGTCTGGACGGCGGACAGCAGGGCATGGAGCTCGCCGGGGTGGTGGGCGTAGTCGTCGTAGACGTCGGCCCCATTGTACACGCCCTTTTTCTCCATGCGGCGGCCTGCGCCGTGGAACGAGGCCAGGCCACGGGCGGCCGTTTCACTGTCAATGCCGCAGCGCCAGGCCACGGCAATGGCCGCCAGAGCGTTGAGGGTGTTGTGACGGCCCACCACGCCCAAGTCAAAATGACCGTAGGGGGCTCCATTGCAGAGAACGTCGAAGGCGTGCCAGTCGTCGCTGCAATTTACCGCCCGGACGGTGCAGTTCTCACCCAGACCGAAGGTGATACGGTCGATGCCCGCCAGGGTTTCCTGGGTGCTGGCGTCGTCGCCGGAGGCGATAACACAGCCCGTTTCCGGCACCAGCTGGGCAAAGGCACGGAAGGACTTCTGAACGTCGGCCAAATCCTTGAAGAAATCCAGATGGTCGGCTTCCACGTTGAGAATCACTGCAATGGTGGGGAAAAAGTTCAAAAAAGAGTTGTAATACTCGCAACTCTCCATGATAATCGTGCCGCCCCGGCCCACCCGGTGTCCGGCGTCCAGCAGGGGCAGACGGCCGCCGATCATAACGGTGGGGTCCTTTTGGGCTTCCATAAAGATGTGGGTCACCATGGAGGTGGTGGTGGTTTTGCCGTGGGTACCGGCAACGCAGATGGCTTCCCGGTAGGACTTCATGATGTAGCCCCAGGCCTGAGCACGCTCAAAAATGGGAATGCCCAGGGCACGGGCGGCGGCGATTTCCGGGTTGTCGTTGTGGACGGCGGCGGTGCGGATAATGGCTTCCGCACCCTCGATGTTTTCGGCCCGATGGCCAATGGCCACGGGGATGCCCTGGGCCAACAGACCGTCGGTGGCAGAGGAGTTGCTCATATCGGAGCCGGAGATTTCCACGCCCATATCGTGGAGCACCAGTCCCAGGGGACGCATGGACACACCGCCGATGCCAATGAGGTGGACCCGGCGGCCGGGGCGGAGATATTCGCCAATCAAAGCGGCATTGGAAGGCATAAAAACTTCCTCCTTCTATCAAATCAAAGAGAACATTTGGGTCAACCTGGCGGACCCCGTTCGTTTGTCAATGTATGCAGCGCTGTGGATAAGCATTTCAGCTTGCAAAGACGTGCGTGACTCATTATAATACGAAATGGCTTGTGTGACAAGAAAAATTACTCGAATGACATCTTTCGTGTCCGAGAAAGGCGGGAAACGGCATGACGGCAAAAGAGGCGGCGGACAGTGTGCTGCAACGTCTGGAAGCGGCGGGATATGAAGCCTGGGCCGTGGGCGGCTGCGTCCGGGACACCCTGCTGGGCCGGACGGTCCACGACTGGGATATGACCACGTCGGCCATGCCGCAGCAGGTCCTTGCCCTCTTTCCCCATTGTGTCCCCACGGGCTTGCAGCACGGCACCGTCACGGTGCTGGAATCGGGTTATGCCTTTGAGGTGACCACCTATCGGGCTGAGACCGGCTATTCCGATGGCCGCCACCCCGACGCCGTCTCCTTTGTGGGAACGCTGGCGGAGGATTTGGCCCGGCGGGATTTTACGGTTAACGCCATGGCGTTGGACGTCCGGGGCCGTCTGGTGGACCTCCACGGCGGACGGGAAGACCTAAAATATCGGCTGCTGCGCTGTGTGGGGGAGCCGAAACGGCGGTTCCAGGAGGATGCCCTGCGGATGCTGCGGGCCGTGCGGTTTTCGGCCCAGCTGGGATTTGCCATTGAACCGGAAACCCGGCGGGCTATGGCGGCCTGTGCCCATGGCTGCACAATCCTTTCGGCAGAACGTATCCGGGACGAGGTGGAGAAAACCCTCCGGTCTCCGGAGCCATACCGGGCGTTGGAGCTGCTGGACTATGGTATGCTGCGGGCTGTGGGATTGGAGCCGGGGACGGCCCAGCCCTGGCCCACGGTCACCATTGACAGCCCGGCCACGGCCTGGGCGGCCTTTGGGTTGGCCGTACCGGACTTTGACCCTGCCATTATGCGGCTGGACAAAAAAACGGGCCGTCTGGCGGTGGAAACGGCGTCCCTGTACGGTCCGGAGCTGACCATGGACCGATTGAAGCGGGTGGTGGCGGACCATGGATGGGATGTGGGCCGGTGCCTTTGCACCCTGTATGGACAAACGGCTCTGGCCGAGGAACTGGAACGGTCTGGCAACTGTGTAACGCTGGCCCAGCTGGCAATTACGGGCCGGGACCTGCCGGTGACCGGTCCGGCGGTGGGGCGGCTGCTGCGGCAGCTGTTAAATCATGTGCTGGAGGTTCCGGCGGACAACGAACGGACGCGGCTGCTGGAGCTGGCCGCTATTTGGAAGGAGAACACCCTGTGAAACTGCGACGTATTTTGTGTGTGTTGGGCGGTCTGGTGGTGCTTTGTCTGTTGATAGTGGGCGGCTACGCCCTCTATTTGCAGCTGCAATACAGCCGCATTCCGGACCATTTGGAACTGGAAGTGGAAAATCCTCAAGAGCCTGTCTTGCAGACCGGAACAACGTACAGCGCCGTCACCTGGAACATCGGGTTCGGCGCCTATGACCACGACTTTTCCTTTTTCATGGACAAGGGCTTTATGGAGGACGGGACGCCGGTCCAGGGCAAGCAGTCCCGTGCCGGAAGCCGGGAGCGGGTGGAGGCCAACGTGGGCGGCGTGGAGGATACGCTAAAGGGCCTGAACGCCGATTTCCTGTTGTTGCAGGAGGTGGACGAGGAAGCCACCCGCAGCTATCAAGTGAATCAGCGCCAATGGCTGACGGAGGCCTTTCCCGACAAAAGCGCCGTCTATGCCTGCAATTTCCACACGGCCTATCTCTTTTACCCGGTCTATGAGCCCCACGGCATTGTCAACGCCGGATTGCTGACGCTGAGCGGCTATGCCATGGATGGAGCTGAGCGCCGCAGTTACCCGGTAGACCAGAGCTTTCCCACCAAATTTTTCGACCTGGACCGGTGCTTTGCGGTCCAAAGGCTGCCGGTGGACGGGGGCAAGGAACTGGTTCTGATTAACTCCCATATGTCGGCCTATGACGAAGGCGGCATCATCCGGCAGGCACAGATGGAGCTGCTGTGCCAGGTTTTGGAGGAGGAGTACCGCCAGGGCAACTATGTGATTGTGGGCGGCGACTATAACCATGTGCTGGGGGATACGCTGGGTATCTTCCCGTCTCAGCAGCAGGTTCCTCCCTGGGTCCAGACCTTTGACGAAACCATGCTGCCGGAGGGGATTTCGGTGGTGTATGCCGACAATGACCAGCAGGTTCCCACCTGCCGCAGCTGCGATTTGCCCTATACCAAGGGCGTCAATTACACTTCGGTGCTGGACGGGTTCCTGGTTTCCGATAATGTGCAGGCACGGGCTGTCAATGTGGATACAGATTTTGCCTATAGTGACCATAACCCGGTGGAATTGGAGTTTACGCTGCTGCCGTAACAAGCTACTTTTACGCAATCAGAAAAATCATAAAAGTTTTACTCTATTTTTTACACCGACATGACGGGCCGGGAAAATCTGCGGTTTACCGGGCGGCTCAACGGTCTCAGCGGCGACGCCCTGGAAGCCCGCATTGACGGCCTGCTCCGCCGGGTAGGTCTGGAGGAGGCCGGAGACCGGAAAGCCGGTACCTACTCCCGCGGTATGCGCCAGCGGTTGGGCATTGCGGATGTGCTCATAAAGGACCCACGGGTTATCATTATGGATGAGCCCACCCTGGGCATTGACCCGGAGGGCATGCGGGACCTGCTGGCACTGATCCGCCGCCTGTCCACCCAGGACCAGCGGACCATTCTTCTCTCGTCCCATCAGTTGCAGCAGGTCCAGCAGATCTGCGACCGGGTAGGAATCTTTGTGGAGGGCCGTCTCATTGCCTGTGGTCCCATTGCACAGCTGGCAAAAGAGCTGCGGGGCGACGGTGGGCCCATTCTGGAAGTGGCCGCCACCCCCAACGATGCGGCATTGAAAGCCCTGCTGGAGCATCTGGAGGGTCTGCGGCAGCTGCGGCCCATGGAGGGCGGCGGCTGGCTGGTCCAGGGCGAAGAGGACCTGCGGCCCGTCCTGGCCCGGCTGCTGCTGGAGCGGGGCTATGACATCCAGCGATTGTGCCAGCGCAGCGACGATCTGGATGAGATCTATCACAACTACTTTGAAAAGGCAGGTGCGTCCCATGACCTTCCCACTGACAAGAAGCGCGGACTCCTCCGGCGCAGAGCGTGAACGGACGCCCCGCGGCGGCGGTCTCCATGCGCTGTTCCGCAAGGAGCTGGCCGATCAGCTCAACAGCAACCGGTTTCTCCTGCTCTTTGCGCTGCTGGCCATTGCCGGAGTGACGGGTTTCTACGCGGCCCTGTCCACCATCCGCGACTCCTCGGAGGAGCTGGATTTTCTCTACCTGACGCTGTTTACCACCAGCGGCAGCAATCTGCCGTCCTTCGCGTCGTTTCTGGCGTTTCTGTCCCCCCTGATGGGCATTGTCCTGGGCTTTGACGCCATCAGCCGGGAGCGGTCCCAGGGGACGCTGAACCGTCTGGCGGCCCAGCCCATCCATCGGGACGCCATCCGAAACGGCAAATTTCTCTCCGGCGTGGCCGTCATCTTTCTGACCATCTTTGCCATGGGCCTGCTGGTCCTGGGGGCGGGCATTCTCAGCCTGGGTGTGCCCCCCAAGGGCGAAGAGGTGGCCCGGATTGTGGCCTTCCTGGCCCTCTGCGGCGTCTATGTATCCTTCTGGCTGGCCTTTTCCATGGTTCTGTCCGTCTGGTGCCGCCACGCGGCCACGGCGGCGCTGGGCGCTATTGCCATCTGGATTTTCCTCTCGTTCTTCTTCTCCATGGTGGCCGCCGCCATCGCCTCGGCGGCCTATCCGCTGGACGGCATCCAGGGCTTCTACAACCAGGAGGCCAACTACAATCTGGAGCTGACGCTGAACCGGATTTCCCCGTATTATCTCTTCAGCGAGGCCGCCAGTACCATCCTGAACCCCAACGTCCGCTCCATCGGCGTCATCACCATGTCCCAGCTGTCCGGCGCGGTGGCGGGCTATCTGCCCTTCGGCCAGAGCTTGCTGCTGGTGTGGCCCCATCTGGTGTGTATGGTGGCGCTGACTGCCGTGTGCTTTGCTGTGTCCTATATCGGCTTTATGCGTCAGGAGATTCGGGCTTGATTGTTGCAAAGAATGGAGAAAGGCCGTATACTGAATATCAGTACGGAAAGGGGGAAGGACCATGCGCATTCTGCTGGCCGACGATGAATGGGAAATCACCCGCGCCCTGAAAATCATGCTGGAACGGAGCCAGTACACGGTGGACGTGGCCGAAGACGGCGCGCAAGCCCTGGACTATCTGGAAAACGGCTCCTATGACGCCGTGGTGCTGGACGTGATGATGCCCCAGGTGGACGGGCTGACGGCCAAGGCCGACATTGACGACCGGGTGGCGGGGCTGGACGCCGGGGCTGACGACTATCTTCCAAAACCCTTTTCCTCCCAGGAGTTTCTGGCACGGGTCCGGGCGCTGCTGCGGCGGCGGCCCTCCTACGTCCAGGAGCAGCTGTCCTTTGGAGACCTGACGCTGGACACAGGCTCCTGTCTGCTGACTTGCGGCAGCCATTCCATGCGCCTGGGCGGCAAAGAGTTTCAGATTTTGGAACTGCTGCTGCGCAACACCGGCGTCATCCTGTCCGCCGCCACCTTTCTGGAGCGGATTTGGGGCTTCGACAGTGACACGGAGATGAATGTGGTCTGGGTGCATATCGCTTATCTGCGCAAGCACCTGGCATCGATTCACAGCCGGGTGACCATTCAATCCATCCGGGGCGTGGGCTACACCCTGGAGGATGGTTCATGCTGAAACGGCTCCAATGGCGGTTTATCCGCATTGCCATGGGCTCCACTCTTTTGGTGTTTGTGTTTCTGCTGGCGGCCATCAATGTGCTCAGCTACGGGCGGCTGCTCCAGGGCGCTGACGCCATGCTGCGGTTTATCTCCGACAATGACGGACGGCTGCCGGAATATGCCGCAGGTCCTCTCCGGGGACCTGCGGCCGGAACCGGCGGTCCACTACACGGAGGAGACGCCCTTTTTCACCCGGTTTTTTGTGGTGCACGGCGACGGTACGACGGTCACCGATGTGGAAATGGAGCGCATTGCCGCCGTATCTGAGACGGAGGCATCAGATTTCTATGTACAGGCATTGCAGCAGGAGAAGGAATACGGCTTCTGCGGCGATTACCGCTACCGGGCCGTGGAAAACGGCGAAGACACCACGGTGGTGTTCCTCAACTTTGAGCCGGACCGCCGAACGGCTCTCAATACGCTGCTGATTTCGGCCACAGTGGCGGCGGTGGCTTATCTGGCCGTGTTTCTGCTGGTGTATCTTTTGTCCAAACGGGCCATCCGGCCCATGCTCCGCAGCGCTGAACAGCAGAAACAATTTCTCACCGATGCGGGCCATGAGCTGAAAACGCCCCTGACCATCATTTCCACCAGCGCCGACGTGCTGGACGCAGAGCTGCCCAATAATGAATGGGTGGCCAGCATCCGCCGTCAGGCCGGGCGCATGTCGGGATTGATTGCCAACCTCATCACCCTGTCCCGGATGGAGGAGGAAACGCCCTTCCAGAACGATTCCTTTGTGCTGTCGGAGGCCGTGTGGGATGTGGCGGAGCAATACCGGGCCGTGGCGGAGACGCGGCAGCGGCGTCTGATGCTGGAAATTGCCGACGGTGTGGAGATTCGGGGCGATGCCGCCGCCATTCAGCAGATGTTGTCGCTGCTGCTGGACAACGCCGTTCGATATGCCGATGAAGGCACCACCATCGCCCTACGGCTCTATGTCCTGCGGGACATCATTCTGGAGGTGGAAAACGGCTGCACGCTGCCGGACGATTTGGACCCGGAACGGCTGTTCGACCGGTTTTACCGGGTGGACACCACCCGCAGCCGTACCACCGGCGGCAGCGGTATCGGCCTCTCGGTGGCACGGGCTATCGTGGAGCACCACGGCGGCACGCTGACGGCGGCGCGCCATGGCCGTTCCATCTGTTTCCGCGCCCGGTTTCCACAGTAAGAATCTTGCAAACTACCATCCCGTTGTCGTATACTGATAGGCGACAACGGGAAAATTTTTTTGTATTTCAGGAGGAATTGCCCATGGCATCGCTGAGCATCCGAAACGCCCGGGCCATCGTCACCGTGGACGATGCCGACCGGGTTCTAACCAACGGAAACCTGCTAATCGAGGACGGCGTCATCACCTATGTGGGAGCGGAGGAACAACCGGCAGACCGGGTGCTGGACGCCCAGGGCTGCTTTGTCTATCCCGGTCTCGTCAACACCCATCACCACCTCTATCAGACCTTCACCCGCAACCTGCCCCAGGTCCAGAAAATGGAGCTGTTTCCCTGGCTGGTGACACTCTATGAAATCTGGCGGGGACTGGATGCGGACTGCATCTATTACAGCAGTCTCACCGGCATGGGGGAGCTGCTGCGTTACGGCTGTACCACCTGTATGGACCATCACTATGTATTCCCCAAAACCGGCTCCGAGGGCTTTATTGACCGGCAGTTCCAGGCGGCGGCGGAGCTGGGTATTCGGTTCCACGCCACACGGGGCAGCATGTCCCGTGGTAAATCCGACGGCGGCTTGCCGCCGGACGATTTGGTGCAGCCGGTGGACGTGATTCTGGAGGACAGCCGACGGCTGGTGGAGCGGTACCACAATCCGGAACCCTTCTCCATGGCCCAAGTATCGCTGGCGCCCTGTTCGCCCTTCAGTGTCACCACGGATTTGCTGAAGGAATCGGCGGTCCTGGCCCGGCAGCTGGGCGTCCGGCTCCATACCCACCTGTGCGAGACCAAGGACGAGGAGCGGTTTTGTCTGGAAGTTCTGGGTAAACGGCCCCTGGAGTATATGGCCGACTGCGGCTGGCTGGGCAGCGACGTCTGGTATGCCCATGGTATCCACTTCAATGATGACGAGCTGCGTCTGCTGGCGGAGACAAAAACCGGCGTGGCCCACTGTCCCGTCTCCAATATGAAGCTGGCCTCCGGCGTCTGCCGCATTCCCGATATGCTGAAACTGGGGGTGCCGGTGGGTTTGGCCGTGGACGGTTCGGCTTCCAACGACTGTTCCAATTTGCTGGCGGAGATTCGGGCGGCGTACCTGCTCCACCGGCTGACCTACAGTACCGACGCCCCCACGGGCTACGAGCTTTTGAAGATGGCAACCCGTGGCAGCGCGGCGGTTTTGGGCCGGGACGATATCGGCCAGCTGGCTGTGGGCAAAGCGGGTGATTTGTTCCTGCTGGACGTGGACAGCATCGATCAGGTGGGCGCACTGTTGGACCCTGGATGTTTCCTGGGTACCGTCGGCTATGCCCGCCCCTGCAAGGCCGTGGTGGTCGGCGGACGGGTGGTGGTGGAAGATGGCCGTTTGACGGGCATCGACGAACCGGTTGTGCGGGAACGGGCCCAGCGCTGCATGGAGCAGTTTTTGAACCGGGCGTAAGCGCGCCGCAGCCAGCGAAATACTCGCGCCGCGCACGGCGCGAAATCCCCAATCGTCCCGGAGCGCCATCCGCAGATGGCGCAACTCCCGGCGAAGCCGAAGGCCGCCGTCCCCACCCCATAGCGGGTGGTGGACGGCGGCCGTTTCGTATACCGGCTTTTTCAGTCGGTAAATCCATAGTAGACCTGACCGGGCTGTAGGGTCACGCCCTTAATCTCGGCCAGTTCAGAGACGGTAACGAAGCGATAGCCCTTGGCCTGTAGAATATCGATAATCTGCAAAGCCGCCTGGACCGACGCATTGGACATGTCGTGGAGTAGGACAATGTCGCCGTCCTCAACCTGAGATACCACAGCCTGAACGATTTTTTCCGTGTTGCGCAGCTTCCAGTCCATGGGGTCGAGACTCCACAAAATGCAGCTCATGCCCCGACTTTTCAGGGCTGCCAGCACATCGCTGTCATAGGCACCTCCGGGGGGACGCATCAGAGTGGGCGTCACGCCGGTACGCTGGGTGATGGTGCGGTTGGTGGTGTCGATTTCCTGGGCCAGCTTGGACGACGAGGCGGTGGACAGATTTGCGTGGGTGGCCGAGTGGTTGGCAATCTCATGGCCTTCGGCCAGATAGCGCTCCATGGTCTGGGGGAAGGTGGAGATGCGGTAGTTGCACAGGAAGAAGGTAGCGTGGGCATTCCGGGCCTTGAGACCGTCCAGCAGCGTGGACGAGATGGAGCCGGAGGGCCCATCGTCAAAGGTCAGGGCAATGTATCCCTTGGCCAGTTCGCTGTCCAGCAGCGTCAGCTGCCCGGCCTGTTCCAGGGCGGTGGACCGCAGGGACAGCTTGGCATCCAGGGAGTAGGCGGAGATTACAATGGCCCCGCTGGCGTCGTCCAGATAGACATGACCGCCCAGTTTTGCCGTCACATCGGCGGTGGAGACCATGGCCTGGGAGAAGGTCAGGGAAGTGCCGTGGCCCGTGACAAGATAGCCGCCGCCTGACGGCGTCACCGTATAGCCCAGGGCCGGAGCACAGGCATTCAAGGGCATCAGAATGGTGCTGCCGCTGCGGGTTGGGGTTACGGCGTCGGTGGTCTCCGACATGGCCGTGGTCTTGCCGTTCTGGACGGACCAGCGAGAATCCAGCCGCAGCAGCACCGACGAGGACGGGAACAGTCCGGCGTTGGGCCCCAGACTCTCGAGAGCGGAGGACAGCGATGCTTCCAGCCGGTCCTCCGGCAGGGAAGTCCGGGACAGCAGCACCAAATCACCGTCATAGTAGCCGGTGGTATGTACGGTCCAACCCAGATGAGACAGGGACACTGCCGGAACGTGGAACACACCGTCCACGGTCACCGGTGTGGTGGACAGGGCCACGGGTTCGCTCTCCGATTGGGCGGACCAGCTGCCCTCGGTAAAGGTGAGGATCCGATTCCGGTATTGTACCGTTACCGCGCCGCCGTCGGTGGTCACCGTGCCGCCCAGGGCTGCGGCGGTCTGGGCCAATGGCACCAGTTGGACGCCGTTTTGTGCGTAGCGGGAACCGGTGGTGGCCGTCATACGGCCGTCCAGCAGTCCCCAAGAGGATTCTCCTTGGAGCACCAGCACTGAGCCGGTGGACGGAACGCTGCCGCCGGTGCTTTCCTGGAGCCGGGGCAGGGCCAGAGTTGAAATGGTCAGGGCCAGAATCAGGACCCAGGCCAACAGAAACCGAACAGAACGTTGCATGGCAGGACCTCCTTTGAGGTGTGGGAAAAGATTTCCTATATCATACCCTCTGGAACAACATTCCGCAACATAAAATTTTTTATGTAAACAAAGAGCGCCCCGCATGATACGGGGCGCTGAAAGTTTAGTGGGCGGCGGGTTCGGCAGCGCTGCGGAACAGGGTCCGGAAGATCAGCCGGGCCAGGGGACCGCAGTAGCACATCTGCCAGATCAGGGCCATGGGCATGTTGCAGCCGAAGGTATGAACCCAGGTGCCGAAGCTGGGCTCCTTGAACAGCAGGGTGGCAATCAGGCTCATAACGGGGCACATGATACAGACGATCATCAGGGAAATGGCGTAGGTGATAAACTGGGGCCGGTCCGTGGGACGCATAAAGGTAAAGGTCAGACGGGTGGCCAGCTTTTCCACCACGAAGAATTCCAGCACAAAGGCGATGGGGGCCATGATGGGCAGTTCGTGGAGGGGCATGGCAAAGGTGGCGTTGGTGACGCCGCCGGTATTGAGGGCCACGTTGTAGACGATCATACCATAGACCATGATCAGGGCCATGATGATGGTAAAGATGATGTTTTGCAGTTTGGTTTTGGGCATAAATACAATCTCCTTTTCTCCATTTTCAATAAAAAAAGCGGAACCACGAAACTTTCATCTCGTGGTTCCACACTGCGACTACCATTTGCGTCACTCAGTATAGCACAGATGGGGCCTGCCGTGTAATAGGGCAAAGGGGAAAAAAGCGGTGGGTTTCTGCAAAGCATCCTGCGCGAAATGACCAAAGTATGATATACTGTGGGGGATAGGAGGAGATACCATGAAGGATGTTATGAAGGTTTATCAGGTCCAGAGCAAGGTCTGTGCCAGTAAGGAAGATACGCTCAACGCGGTGTCCTGGTGGATGAAAAAGGCCGCGGCGGCGGGGGCCGATCTGGTGGCCCTGCCGGAAATGTTCAGCTGTCCCTATGATACCGCCGCCTTTCCCAAGTACGCCGAGGCTGTGGGCGGCCCCCTCTGGCGGCGGTGCGCCGATTTGGCTAAGGCGTATGGGATGTACCTGTCCGCCGGCTCCATGCCGGAATTGGGGCTGGGCGGAAAGATTTACAATACGGCCTATGTCTTTGACCGGCAGGGCCATCAAATTGCCCGCCATCGAAAAATGCACCTGTTCGACATCCATGTAGACGGGGGCCAGCAGTTCCGGGAGTCGGACACCCTGACGCCGGGCAACGATGTGACCGTGTTTGATACGGAATTTGGGCGGATGGGTCTGTGTATCTGCTACGATATCCGCTTTCCGGAGCTGGCGCGGCTGATGGCACTGGCCAAAGCGCGGGTGGTTCTGGTCCCGGCAGCGTTCAATATGACCACCGGCCCGGCCCATTGGGAACTGACGTTCCGGGCCAGAGCCTTAGACAACCAGATGTTTTTCCTGGGCACGGCCCCGGCACGGGACCGGACGGCGTCGTATCGCTCCTGGGGCCATTCCATTGCTGTGGACCCCTGGGGAACGGTGTTGGCGCAGCTGGAGGAAGGGGAGGACGCCCAGCTGGTGACGCTGGATTTGAAGCGGGTGAGCGCCATTCGCCGCCAGCTGCCGCTGCTGCAGCACCGCCGGGCGGACTGCTACAAGCTGGAAGCTCTATGAAAAAATAAAAGTTTACTCGCTTTTTTCAAAAATCGCAGGGGTCCAGGGGACGGCGCCCCCGGTCGCCCCGCGCACGGGGCGAAACTCCCTAATCGTTTCCACCGCCCGCCGCAGCGGGTGGAATCCCCGGCCAAAGGCCATGGTCCCCGACGCCGCCCCAGTGGGGTGGACGTCGGAGACCATTTTTTGCACCATCAAAGATTGGGTAAAACTTTTTTATTGGGGGTGTTTTCGGACCAGAGCGGTGACAATGCGCCGGTCCTCAATGGCTTCCACATGAATTTCCAGGCCGTAGGCTTCTACGTCCAGAGTGGCACCGTCCTCGGGGATGGTATTGAGACGGCTGAACACCAGGCCGCCCAGGGTGTCAAACTCCAAATCCTCCGGCAATTCCACGTCCAACGCTTCGGCCACATCGTCAATGTGGGCTGTGCCGGTGATCCGCCACAGGCCCGGCTCCACCATCTCAATGTCCACCGGATCCGACGGGTCAAATTCATCGTAGATTTTGCCCACAATTTCCTCCACCAGATCTTCCATGGTGATCAGACCGGCCATTGCGCCGTATTCATCCACCACCACGGCCAGATGGATTTTCTGAGACTGCATATCCCGCAGCAGGGACGTGGCTTTCAGTGTGTCGGGAACACAGTAAGCCGGGCGCAGCAGGTCTTTTAAGGGACTGGGGGCGTCGCCGGTCCGGTCCAGCAGAAAGACGCGGGCGCTGAGAATGCCCACCACGTCGTCTTCGTCCTCATCGTACACCGGATAGCGGGACAGGCCGGTTTGCCGGATGGTTTCCATAATTTCCTCATCGGCAGCGTCCAGGGGGATGGCCGTCACATCGGAGACATGGGTCATCACATCCCGTGCCATGGCGTCTCCGAAGTCAAAGACGTTTTCAATCCACTCCTTTTCCTCGCTTTCAATGGCTCCGCGGGCTTCGCCCAGGTCCACCATCATGCGGATTTCTTCCTCGGTGACGGTTTCCTCCTCGGCTTCTACTTTCATGTGGAGCAGCCGCAGCAGGCCGTTGGTGGAAGCCGACAGCAGCCAAATGACGGGACGCATGACAAAGTACAGGGCCGACACCACACCGCAGGACAGCTTCGCCACCTCCAGGGGTTTCTGCATGGCGATGCGTTTGGGCGTCAGTTCACCCAGTACCAGGGTGAAATACGACAAAATGATGGTAATAACAATGACAGCCAGAGTGTCCAAAGCGTCCACAGGAATGGCATGAAAGCTCAGATCGTTGTATAGCCAGCTGACCAGCACATCAGAAAAATTTTCAGCGGCAAAGGCGCTGGCCAGGAATCCGGCCAGGGTGATGCCGATTTGGATGGTGGAGAGGAACCCGGCCGGTTCCTCCACCAGTTTTAACAGCCGGGGGGCGGTTTTGTCGCCATCCTCGGCCAATTTGCGCAGCCGGGCCGGGCTGAGGGAAATGACGGCGATCTCCGTCATGGCAAAAAACGCGTTGAGCAGAATCAGAAAAAATTGCAGAAATAATTGTTGGGGTATACTGTCCAAGAACATTCTCTCCTTTTTGATACGGCGGAACGGGGCTATGTAGGGACGGACAAAGCGTAAAAGAGCACGACCTCCCGCAGACGCGGCAGACCATGCTCTATCCTATGCGGTATTCGGTTCGGTTGTCGTCGCTGGTGTCGTCCTGAGACATGGCGTGGTACCGGTTCCTTTCTAAAGTTACTGGATGGGATTATACGGGAAGCGCCCTGCGAAGTCAAGGCGGAACGTGTCATTCTAACGAAATCTTTACAATAAAAAAGCCCTGGATTTCTAAAAATCCAGGGCATGTTGATGCTCAGTCGGCGTAGACCTCAGGCTTGAGGATACCGATATAAGGCAGATTGCGATAGTAATTGGCGTAATCCAGGCCGTAACCCACCACAAACTCATCGGGAATATCAAAGCCGCAGTAATCGGTCTTGAGGTCCGCCGGATGGCGGTCCACCTTGTCCAGGAAACTGATGGTCCGGATGGAGGCGGGCTTTCTGGCGCCGAAGAACTCCTTCAAATAGGAGAGGGTCAGGCCGGAATCAATAATATCCTCCACCAGCACCACATGGCGGCCGGTGATATCGGTGTCCAGGTCCTTGATGAGCTTGACAACGCCGGAGGACTTGGAGCCCGCGCCGTAGCTGGACACGGAAATAAAGTCCATATCAATGTTGCACTGCATCTGACGGCACAGATCGATGTAGAAGAAGGACGCGCCCTTGAGGACACAGACCATAACGGGCTTCTTGTCCTTATACTCGGCGGCCAGCTCCATGCCCAGGGCTTCCACCCGGGCTGCGATCTGCTTCTCTGTGAAGAGAATCTGGGAAATGTCGTTTTCGGGTGTGGTAATTCTCATGAATCCTATCTTCCTTTTACAGATTGATGTCCTCAGCCGACAACGTGCCGACTTCCTTGGCCTTGGCCAGACAGAGGTTGGCGTAACGCTCCACCTGCTCGGGGCAGCGGCCAATATACAGCTTGGGGTCCAGAACCGTGCGGATTTCCTCCAGCGTCAGGCCGAAGGCGCTGTCACCGGCCAGACGCTCCAGCAGGTCGCAGGTCAATCCCTCTTTCATCCGGGCCGTGGCGGCCATGGAATGGGTGCGGATGATTTCATGGAGCTGCTGGCGGTCGCCGCCGCGCTTGACGGCCTCCATCATCAGATTTTCCGTGGCGATGAAGGGCAGATACTCCATGACGAACTTCTCCACAATCTTTTCATTGACGTGGAGACCCTTGGTGACATTCTGCATCAGCCGCAAAACGGCGTCGCAGCACAGGAAGCCCTCGGGCAGGCTGATGCGGCGGTTGGCGGAATCGTCCAGGGTCCGCTCCATCCACTGGGTAGAGGCGGTCATGGGGGCGTTCAGTGCGTCGGCCATGATGTAACGGGACAGGGAGCAGATGCGCTCAGAGCGCATGGGATTGCGCTTGTAGGGCATGGCAGAGGAGCCCACCTGCTTCGTCTCGAAAGGCTCTTCCACCTGACGGTCATGCTGGAGCAGCCGCAGGTCATTGGCAAAGCGATAGCAGCTCTGACCGATGGAGGACAGGACGTTGAGAATCCGGCTGTCCAGCTTGCGGGGGTATGTCTGACCGCAGACGTCGTAGCAGCGCTCAAAGCCGAACTCGGCGGCAATCTGCCGGTTCATCTCGTCGATTTTGGCTGTGTCTCCGGCGAACAGCTCCATAAAGGAAGCCTCAGTGCCGGTGGTGCCGCGGCAGCCCAGGAAGCGGATAGCGCCGATGACGTCGTCCAGCTCCTCCATGTCCAGCATCAAATCCTGGAGCCACAGGCTGGCCCGCTTGCCCACGGTGACCAACTGGGCGGGCTGATAGTGGGTGTAGCCCAGAGCGGGCATGGAGCGGTATTCCAGGGCGAAGTTGGCCAGATTTTCAATGACAGCGGCCAGCTGCTTCCGGAGATACAGCAGGGCGTCCCGGTACAACACCAAATCGGCGTTGTCGGTGACATAGCAGCTGGTGGCGCCCAGGTGGATGATGCCTTTGGCCAGAGGGCAGTTGAGGCCGTAGGCGTAAATGTGAGCCATGACATCGTGGCGAATTTCCGCTTCCTTGGCGGCGGCGGCCTCGAAGTCGATGGGGGCGATGCCCTTTACCAGCTCGTCCACCTGCTCCTGGGTTACAGGCAGACCCAGATTATGCTCGGCACGGGCCAGGGCAATCCACAGCCGCCGCCACGTCTCAATGCGCTTCTCGGCGGAGAACTGGCGCAGCATAAACTGGGATGCGTAACGGGACGACAGGGGGCTTTCGTAACGGTCGGTCATTCTCTCTCCTCCTTCTGGTCAGACCACATCAGCGCAGAATGATGGCGTCGCGCTCGGGACCCACGGACACATAGCCGATGTGGCAGCCGATGGCCTTTTCCACATACAGTACATAGTCCTGGGCGGCCTTGGGCAGGTCCTCCCAGCGGCGGACACCGGCGATGTCCTCTTTCCAGCCGTCCAAATACTCAATGACGGGCTTGGCGTCGTTCAAATCCACGGGGAAGGGGAACTCGTCGGTCATCTCACCGTGGAGCTCATAGCGGGCGCAGACGGGAATCTTGTCCATGTAGGAGAGAATGTCCATCTTGGTCAGGGCGATGTTGGTGGCACCCTGCATCTGGACGCCGTAGCGGGTGGCTACGATATCGATGGGGCCTACGCGGCGGGGACGGCCTGTGGAAACGCCGTACTCACCACCGGCTTCGCGGAGCTTGTCGGCCTCTTCGCCGAACCACTCGCAGGTGAAGGGACCCTCGCCCACGCAGGTGGAGTAGGCCTTGACCACGCCGATGACCTCGTCCAGCTTGATGCCGGGGCAGCCTGCGCCCACGGGGGCATAAGCGGCGATGGCGTTGGAGGAGGTGGTGTAGGGGATGATGCCGAAGTCCAGGTCACGCAGCGCGCCCAGCTGAGCCTCGAACAGGAACTTCTTGCCGGCGGCCTGGGCGTCCCGCAGGAAGGTAACGGTATTGCAGATAAAGGGCTTGATTTTGCCGCCGAACTCCTCCAGCCAGGCCAGCATGTCCTCCAGCTTGTAGGGTTGAGCGCCGTAGACCTTCTCCACCGTCAGGTTCTTCCACTCCAGAATGTCGGCCAGATGGGCCTTGAGGTGCTCGGGGTGGAACAGCTCACCGGCCAGAATGACCTTCTTCTGATACTTGTCGCTGTAGAACGGAGCAATGCCGCGCTTGGTGGAGCCGTATTTCTTGTCCTTGAGCCGGGCTTCCTCCAGGGAGTCCAAATCCCGGTGATAGGGCAGCAGCAGGGGGGTGCGCTCGGAGATTTTCAGGTTGTCGGGGGTGATGGACACACCGGCGGCCATGACGCCGCTCATCTCCTCCCACAGAGCCTCACAGTCCAGGGCCACGCCGTTGCCGAGGATATTGACCACGCCCTTGCGGAAGATGCCGGAGGGCAGCAGGTGCAGGCCGAATTTGCCGTACTCGTTGATGACGGTGTGACCGGCGTTGCTGCCGCCCTGATAACGGATGACTACATCATAGTCCTGGGTCACCAGATCGACCATGCGGCCCTTGCCCTCGTCGCCCCAGTTGATGCCTACAATCGCACAATTAGACATAGTGTGTTCCTCCAATATCTGCCCGAAATTTTAAAATTCAGGATGTTACAGTGTCGGAGCGGCCATAAATGACCGCACAGATACAGTATAATACGATTTTGACGATTAGTAAAGTAAAATTGAAATTTTTGTTGATTTCAAATTTCTATCGCGCAACTGGGAAATATGTGATACAATGGAGGGGTGAAAGGAGACATTGCCATGCATACGTTTAGAGACATTACGGATTTGGTGGGCGGCACGCCCCTATTGGAGCTGTGCAATTACACAGCACGCCACGGCCTGGGGGCTGCGCTGCTGGCCAAATTGGAATATTTGAATCCCGCCGGCAGCGTCAAGGACCGGGCAGCGGTCTATATGATTCGCGACGCCGAGGAGCGAGGCCTGCTGCAGCCCGGCGGCACCATCATCGAGCCCACTTCCGGCAATACCGGTATCGGTCTGGCGGCGGTGGCGGCGGCCAAGGGCTACAAGGTGGTGCTGACCATGCCCGAGTCCATGAGTTTGGAGCGGCGGCAGCTGTTGGCGGCCTACGGCGCGGAATTGGTGCTGACCCCGGCATCCAAGGGTATGCAGGGGGCCGTGGACGCGGCGGAAGCCCTGCAAAAGGAGACGCCCGGCAGCATTCTGGCCGGACAGTTTTCCAACCCGGCCAACGCCAAGGCCCACTATGAGACCACTGGCCCGGAGATTTGGAAGGACACCGACGGTCAGGTGGACATTTTTGTAGCCGGTGTGGGCACCGGCGGCACCCTTACCGGTGTGGGCCGCTACCTCAAGGAGCAGAATCCCAATGTACGGATTGTGGCGGTGGAGCCGGTCAAGTCGCCCCTTTTGAGTCAGGGCAAGGCCGGACCCCACGGCATTCAGGGCATCGGCGCCAACTTCGTTCCGGACCTGCTGGACCGGACCATTTATGATGAAGTGCTCACCGTGGCCGAGGAGGACGCCTATGCCACGGGCCGGGAGCTGGCCGCCGGAGAGGGCGTCCTGGTGGGCATCAGCTCCGCCGCCGCCGTCTGGGCGGCCGCCCAGTTGGCCCAGCGGCCGGAGAACGCCGGAAAAACCATTGTGGCCCTGCTGCCCGACACCGGCGACCGGTATTTGTCCACGCCGCTGTTTCAAAAATAATTTCCAGATTTACCCTGCATGATGGCGGCGCGTTGCGGTCATACTACGTCTGTACCCAATAAAAAGGAGGAACAAACGATATGAACGCCAACAAATGCATTGCCTGCACCGTCAAGAACTGCACCCATCACTGCGGCGCTGAGAACTACTGCTCCCTGGAGAAGGTGAGCATCGGCACCCATGAGAGCAACCCCTCCATGGACCAGTGCACCGACTGCCTGTCCTTCTGCAAGAAGTAAGACCGGCCTGACACAGCACAGTCTCCGAAACCTCTCGGCTTCGGAGACTGTGTTTTTTTATTTTTTAATTGTTGTCGGGGTGATACGCTTGCGCCCCTATGCGGCAGATAACGGTACCTGGAGCCGCTGGGATGCACCATCGTACAACGGCACAAAGAAGGCCGCCGTCCACCACCCGCGATGGGGTGGGGACGGCGGCCTTCGGCTTCGCCGGGGATTGCGCCATCTGCGGATGGCGCTTTGAACGATTGGGGATTTCGCCCGTTGCGACGGGCGGGAGTTTCGCCCCGTGCGCGGGGCGACCAAAGGCTCTGCCTTTGGAAACCGCGATTTTTTGAAAAAAATCGAGTAAAACTTTATGTTTTTAGCCGATACCACCGTAGTAGATGCCCAGGACCACCACAGCCGCCGCCAGAATCACATAGAAATAGGCGATAACGTCAAATTGACGGCCCAGGGGACGGCTGCGGCCAATATTCAGCTCCGCCTTAATATTCTTCATACCCAAAATAAAATAGATAAACACCGCGCACAGCACCGCGCCGAAGGGGGCGATATAGATGGTGACGGCGTCCAGCCATGCGCCCATGTCGGGCAGCGCCTCCAGGAACACGGACACGGCAAAGGTAATGGCGCCGATGATGCAGATGGACAGGGTCCGGCCCAGCTTCAACTGAGAGGACAGGGCCTCGCTGCACGCCTCAAACATATTGATGAGCGACGTAATACCGGCGAAGAACACGGAAACAAAGAACAAAATGGCAAAGATCTGACCGGCGGGCATCTGATGGAACACCTGGGGCAGCGTCACGAACATCAGGGACGGGCCGGAGGTGGGGTCGATGCCGAAGGCGAACACGGCGGGAATGATGGCGAAGCCCGCCAGCAGCGCAGCCAGCGTATCCAGCACAGCGGTCATACCCGCGTGGTGAATGATATTCTCATCCCGTTTCATATAGCTGCCATAAATCAGCATACCCGCGCCGTTGATGGACAGGGAGAAGAAGGCCTGTCCCATGGCCATGACCCACGTCTCTGGCACCAGCAGGTAGCTCCAGTCGGGCTTCAGCAGATAGGCATAGCCTTTGTCGGAGCCGTCCAGGAAAAACACCCGAATAGCAATGATGATGAACAGGACAAAAAAGGTGGGCATCATGATTTTGCTGATTTTCTCGATGCCGCTGGATACGCCTTTAATGAGAATCAGTACCGTGGCTACAATGACGATGATGTGCCAGGGAATGGAGCCGAAGCTGACGGCCAGCGAATCAAAATAGCCCTGGGAATTGGACGTCAGCACGGAACCGGTGAACGCGCCGGCACAGTACCGCAGCACCCAGCCCAGTACCACCGAATAGCCGATGGCAATGCCCAGAACACCCAGCAGGGGCAGCGCGCCGATAATCCGGCCGCCCTTTTTGCCCTTGGCTTTCAGTACATAGTCAAAGGAGCCGGCGGTGCCTGTGCCGGTGAGACGGCCAAAGGCAAATTCCGCCGACAGGCCCGCATAGCTGAACAGGGCCACAAAGATAAAATAGGGAATCAGAAACGCTCCGCCGCCGTACTGGCCCACCCGATAGGGAAACAGCCAGATATTGCCCATGCCTACCGCTGAGCCGACAGCGGCCAGCACAAAGCCGATGGAGCTTTTAAATTGTGCACGCTCTTTCTTCATTTGTGTATACCTCCAAAGTGTTTCCGGCGCAAAAGAACCCCGCGCCGTATGGGGGTGAACGGGGTGGGGGCGGCTTCAGCGGTAGAAGCCGAAGCCGCAGGGATAGAAGCAGGAACCGCCGCTGCAGCAGGCGTTGCAGAGACAGCACAAAGCCGCCGTTTTGCAGGGGTCGAATTGGGCCACGGTGCCCCGGTACGTCTGCTGATGCTGGGTATAGACCCGACCTGTCTGCTCCAACTGCTGGAGCACCTGCCGATACCGGAGATTGTTGGGCTCCATCTCCACGGCGCGCCGGGCGTGTTCCAGGGCCGTTGTCCGGTTGCCCAACTGGCTGTTGGCTACAGCGCTGAGATAGTACCATTGAGCTGTCCGGCGGGACGCGTCCAGACCCGACAGGGCGTTGACGGCCTCCCGGTACCGGCCAAACTGGATGTAGTTCTCTGCGGCCCGGATTTCCGACGGCGTGGTCCGCTCGTATTCGGCCTGCTGCCGTCGCTGGGCCTCATACCAGGCGGAGAAGGGATCGCCGTAGCCCCCGCCGAAGGGACTGCCGCCGTAAGGGTTGCCGCCGGGCTGACCATATGGATTTTGCTGGGCCTTTTCGGGGTTTTTAATCTGATCGTAGGCGGCGTTGATCTCGTTCATTTTCTTGGCGGCTTCTTCTTCATTGCCCGGATTCATGTCCGGATGGTACTTTTTGGCCAGCCGCCGGTAGGCCTGTTTAATCTCGTCGTCGGACGCGTTGGGGCTGACGCCCAATACCTTATACGGGTCGGATATCATGGGACCCTCCTTCGTTTTGGCTGTTCTGTTTCCGCAGCGCGGTCTCGTAGCGCTGCCACACGCCGGAGTAGAGGATATTGCGCAGAAGCTCCACGTCCTGTACCAGGGGCAGACGCTCAAAGGCCGCCGTGGCTTCCCCCAGGAGCATGGTCAGCATGGGCCGGAAGTCCTCCAAGGTACGGCCCTCGTCGGCCCAGTGGGACAGGGGATTGTACCGGCCCTTTTTCCGGTCCTCCGGTAAATCCAGCGCCGCGTCCAGCAGATAGACAAAGCGGCCCAACCCCTGGCCTACGGTCCGTAAATCGTCGGCCCAGCGGTCCTCCCGCCAGACAAACACCTCCCCCAGCAGATACGCGAAGGCGTTGGCGGCCCCGTCGGGGTCCGGAATCCCGGCGGCCTCAATGGCCGAAAGCTGGTCCAGAGACGCGGTAATGGCCCCGCTCTGCCGCGGATAGCGCTCCTGTATGGCCCGGACAGGACGGCGCAGCAGCTTCCATAAGGCCAGTTTGGGGAGATTCCGGTCATCCTGCCAGTCGTCCAGGCAGTTGTACGCCGCCAGGGCGGTATTCATGGCCGCACCGTAGTTGGTGGCGTCGTTGTGCCAGTGGGGCCTAGCTTTGACCGGATGGACGGCGCAGCGGTTCCGGCCTGCCGTCTCCTCCGGCTCATAGAGGGAGGACAGCAGCAGCACCAGAAAGGTCATATCGTAGGTCAGCGTCAGACGGCTGACGGCGGAGCATTCCCGGCCCAGGCGGCGGCACAGACCGCAGTAACAGGCGGCGTACCGGGTCTGCTGCTCCTCCGTCAGCAGGCGGGCATCAGCGGTGATGTATCCGAACACGGCGGCTTCCTCTCAGTTAACAGACTGTCCTGATAGAATACCACAGAATTGTGACCGTTTTGTGACAACCGTCATGGATTTTTCAGAAATTCCCGCAGGGTGCGGAGATTCAGCTGGCCCAGCTCCGACATGTGGCACAAAACGCCGCCCCAAAAGACGATGCACATGCAGATATACAGCCACAACATACCCAAAACCACCGCCGTCATGCTGCCGTAGAAGTAGGACCCGCCGCCGCCGTGGTCCACATAGATGGAGAACAGCCAGGAGAAGGTCATCCAGCCGATGGCCGTCACAATGGCCGGGGGCACCACATTGCGCAGGCGCATGGGTTTGGCGGGGAAAAAGGCGAAAATCATGGTGAACAGCAGGGAGAGCAGCACCAGGGTCAGGAGATTTCTCTGATGGACCAGCCGGGCCACGGCTTCCAGAATCCAGATGTCCCACTGGTCGGCCAGGTTCAAAAGGGACTGACCGAAGACGTGGAGGGCCAGGGTGACAAACAGGGCGATGATTAAAAGAAAGGTGTAGAAAATGGCCGTCAGCCGCCGCCGGATATAGCTGCGGGACTCGTCGGCGCCCAGAATGGCATTGATGCCGTTGAGCATACCGTAGACACCACGGGAGGCGGCCCACAGGGAGAACAGCACCGAGACCGAGGCCACCGCCAGCAGATTGGAGGTGTACAGGTCCCGGACAAAATCCTCTGCCGTGGACATGACGGCTTCCGGCAGAATTTGCTCCATCATGGTCAGCAAATCCTGGAGCGTCCAGGGCAGATAGCGCAGCAGGGACACCACCAGGGTCAGCAGCGGTACAATGGACAGCAGCATAAAGAAGGAGGCCCCGGCGGCCAGGGTGGAAATATTATATCCCCGGAAATACCGGGCAGCATTCTGAAATTTACCGAGCAATGGACGACCCTCCCATGTGCCGTCCGAAAAAAGTCGGACGGGACTTAGTATAGCGAAGAAACGGGCGATGTGCAATAGATATTCTCAGTTTCTGCACCGGCTCTCCATCCTATGCGGGGGAATCCGGCGTCAGAACGAAAAAAGCGGACGAAACCGTCCGCTTTTTACAGAAAGGAGCCGGTTACTCCTCATATACAATATCCAGATCGTCGGGGCCTTGGCGGAAATGGCGGGTGGTGTAGATTACTACAAAGAGATTCTGCACGCCCTCAATGATCAGGGTGATGCCCAGCAGCGTCATCAGGGCCCGGGCGCCGGCAAAGGGATTGAAGATCAGCAGCAGACCGGCGGCGGCCGACAAAAGGGCGGCGGCCAGAACGCTCCACCAGCGGTTCAGACCCATGCGGCGGGCGTCCAGAGCCGTGCGCAGCTTCAACAGGCCGTCAATAAGAATAAACAGCCCGATAAGCAGTTGCAGCAAGGACAGGACATTGCCCGGATGGAAACAGAGAATGATACCGAACACCAGAGCCAGAGCGCCCATGACCAGATCAAACTGGAACGCCAGACCGGTGCTGTCCTTGGTAAAGTAGCTGACGAGCTTGGCGACACCAAAGAGAATGCTGACGCCGCCGATAAGGCAACAGATGGTATAGAGGGATTGGAGGGGCCAGATGGTCACCACCAGTCCCAACAGAATCAGGACCGAGGAAAGAAGAATATAAAATCGTTTGGCTTGTTGC
>DVJJ01000107.1 GCA_018716875.1 Candidatus Avoscillospira avistercoris | reverse complement strand
TTGAAAATATCCTGGGCTTCGAGAAGCAGTACAAAGGAGCACGGCTCATTCGATTGGAACAGAACTACCGTTCCACCAAGTGCATTTTAGCGGCGGCCAATGCCGTGATTGCCAACAACCAGGGACGCAAGGGAAAAAATCTTTGGACTGAAAACCACGACGGAGAAAAAATCCGCCTGTATGAAGCCTATAATGAGTCCGACGAGGCAAATTTTGTCACCAATGGAATCCTGACCCGCTCCCGCGGGCAGAATCTCAAGGACTATGCGGTGCTCTATCGGACCAACGCACAATCCAATGCACTGGAATATGCGTTCAAACGAAATGGTATTCCATACCGGGTTGTAGGCGGCATGCGGTTCTTTGACCGTGCAGAGGTCAAAGATATGTTGGCGTATATGTCGGTCATCAATAACCGCAGCGATACTCTGCGTCTGCGGCGGATCATCAACAATCCGCCTCGTGGGATTGGTCCCAAGACCGTGGAAACGGCGGAACGTCTGGCCGATGCTGAGGGTAAACCGCTCTATTCGGTCATTGCCAGAGCAGGAGAGTACCCGGCCATGGAAAAGGCAGCCAATAAATTGAAAGCCTTTACCGACATGATTGACGGCTGTGAGGAACTGTTGGAGACATTGACATTAGCGGAATTCTATGATGAACTGCTGATTCGCAGTGGGTATCTTGCCATGCTGGAGGCCAAAGACGATACGGAAAGCCAGACACGGGCCGAAAATGTCCGCGAATTGAAATCCAGTATACTCAGTTATATGGAGAATCAAGATGTGCCGACACTGAATGGCTTTTTAGAGGAAATCGCCCTCTATACAGATTTGGAGCAGTACGACCAGGGAGCGGATGCTGTGGTGATGATGACCATTCATTCTGCCAAGGGTCTGGAATTTCCTCATGTGTTCCTGGTGGGTATGGAGGAAGGACTGTTCCCTGGTTCTCGGGCCATTGGTGAGCCGGAGGAGATGGAAGAGGAACGGCGCCTCTGTTATGTGGCCATTACCCGCGCAAAGGAAAGTCTTACGATTACCCACGCCCGGCAGAGGATGCTCTATGGACGAACCTCAGTTAATCGGCCGTCCCGTTTTGTGCAGGAAATTCCGGCTCAGCACACCACCGGCCGGACGGAGGCGCAGATCAAGGCGGCCCAGCAGAAACCAGCTCCCAAGCGGGAACCTAAAAAGGACTATTCGTCTTTGACCAACCGCTCCACTCAACCGGTGGAGGCCATGAGTTATACAAAGGGAACCCGTGTCTGTCATACAGCTTTTGGCACTGGTATGATTCTTGCGGTAACGCCCATGGGCAACGATGCTCTGCTGGAAATTGCCTTTGACAATGTAGGGACCAAGCGGGTTATGGCCAGAACGGCCGGAGCCCATATGAAAAAGCTGTCATAATGGTAGCCGCTCGCCCATAGACATGGGCGAGGTGGTGGCGATGGCAATCAAATACCGAAAGATTCGACTGCGGCGGCGCTGGATGGTGGTTCTGTTGCTGCTGGCGCTGCTGGTTCCGGTGGCGGTTATGAGAATGCGGCTGTTTCCCATGGTGGAAGAGCTGGCCGTGACACGGGTTACCAATCAGACGGCACGGCTCATTAATGACGCCATTGACGCCCAAATTCGGGACGGTGTGGTGGACTACTCCAATATGGTGTTGCTGGAAAAGGATGACACAGGAGCCGTTACAGCACTCAAAACCAACATTAGCGAGATGAATGCGCTGAAAACCAGAATTCTCGACACCGTCAACGAGGAAATCTTGCAGTTGAATGTGGAAGAGATCGGCGTACCAATTGGCAATTTGCTGGTTCCGGCGCTGTTTTCCGGCCGCGGGCCGTATTTGCCGGTTAAGGTATTGACGGTCCGTTCTTCAGAAGCAGCTTTTTCCAATCAGTTTACTCAGGCAGGTATCAATCAGACGCTCCATCAGATCATTATGACCATCACCATCGACATGACCATTGTAACGCCGGCAGGGACGGAACAGGTGGACACCTCGTCTCAAGTGGTGGTGGCGGAAACGGTCATTGTGGGTACGGTGCCAGAGAGCTATCTGGCCATTGATGGAGTGCAGCGGACAACATAGCAAAGGATGCAAAAACGTGATGAATCCAAGAGAAGAGATCGAACAGCTGACAAAACAGCTGGAACGGCATAATTATCTGTACTATGTGATGGACAGCCCCGAAATTGCGGACTACGAATACGATCAAATGCTGCGCCGTCTGGAAACTCTGGAGGCGGAGCACCCGGAACTGGCGTCGCCTCTGTCGCCTACCCGTCGGGTAGGCGGCGCGGCGCTGCCTCAGTTTGAAAAGGTGGAACACGCCGTGCCACTGGAGAGCCTCCAAGATGTGTTTTCCATGGAAGAACTGGGAGAATTTGACCAGCGGGTTCGGGAATCCTTGCCACAGGTGGAATATACCGTGGAACCCAAGGTGGACGGTCTTTCTGTGGCCCTGGAGTATGTGGACGGAAAATTTGTCCGGGGCGCCACCCGCGGAGATGGACTGGTGGGCGAGGATGTCACGGAGAATTTGAAAACCATTCGGTCTATTCCCATGACATTGGAGGATGCACCCCATCGGCTGATTGTCCGGGGTGAGGTGTTTATGCCCAAATCGGTGTTTGAAGCGCTCAATGCCAAACGGGAAGAAGAGGGAGAAAACCTCTTTGCCAATCCCCGCAACGCCGCCGCCGGTTCGCTGCGACAGCTGGACCCTAAAATCGCGGCCCAGCGGCAGTTGGACATTCTGGTGTTTAATTTGCAGCTGGCTGAGGGTGTTACGTTTACAAGCCACAGCGAAACGCTGGACTATCTGCGGGAAAAGCGGTTTAAAGTTATTCCCTATACTTGCTGTCAAACAGAGGAAGCTGTGGAGGCGGCGGTTCGGGCAGTAGATGAAGGCCGGTACGGATTAAACTACGATATCGACGGTGCGGTTGTTAAGGTCAACGATCTATCTCAGCGGCAGACCTTGGGTAGTACCGCAAAGTTTCCTCGCTGGGCAGCGGCCTATAAGTACCCGCCGGAAATCAAGGAAACTGTGGTGGAGGAAATTCTGGTGCAGGTGGGCCGTACCGGCGTCCTGACGCCGAAGGCAGTGGTTTGGCCTGTAAGGTTGGCTGGTACCACTGTCACCAATGCAACTCTGCACAATCAGGATTTTATTACGGCAAAAGATGTGCGAATTGGTGACACCGTCCGCATTCGTAAGGCCGGAGAGATTATTCCGGAAATTCTGGAGGTTGTAAAGGAAAAGCGGCCTGCTGATGCAGTACCGTATTTGCTGCCGGAGTCGTGCCCTGTCTGTGGTAGTCCTGTAGAACGGGACGAGGACGGCGCGGCTATCCGCTGCACCGGTGCGGAGTGTCCGGCACAGCTGGTCCGTAATATCAGCCATTTTGTTTCCCGAGATGCCATGGACATCGACGGACTGGGCAGCGCCATTGTGGAGCAGCTGATTCAGCAGGGTATGGTGCACTCTCCTGCGGACTTGTACTATCTGGACCCGGAGCAGGTGGAAGCCATGGACCGCATGGGCAAACAATCCACAGCCAATCTAATGGCGGCTATTGAAAAAAGTAAGGACAATGATCTGAGCCGTCTGCTGTTTGCCTTTGGTATCCGACAGGTGGGCGCAAAGGCTGGTAAAGTGCTGGCTTCTACTTTCGGCAGCCTGGACCGGCTGATGGAGGCTGACGAATCCGCATTGACGGAGGTACGGGACATCGGTGCGATTACTGCTGAAAGTATTGTCCGCTGGTTTGCTAACCCTCAGTCCCGTCATATGATTGAACGGTTGCGGGAAGCCGGTGTCAACTTTTTGTCTAAGGCTGTAGTAGTGGATCAACGGTTTGCAGGTATGACCTTTGTGTTAACAGGTGCATTGACATTATTTACCCGAGATGCTGCTACAGAGAAGATTGAGTCCTTCGGTGGCAAGGCATCCGGCTCTGTCTCCAAAAAGACTACCTATGTGGTAGCTGGTGAGAACGCCGGGTCCAAACTTCG
>DVJJ01000106.1 GCA_018716875.1 Candidatus Avoscillospira avistercoris | reverse complement strand
TGGGGATGTAGATGATATCGCCAGGACCGCCGGAAATGATACGGCCGTCAATTTCAATTTCCAGGGTGCCTTCAATGACCATATCGTATTCGTCATAGGTCAGCGTCCACTCAAAACTGGTGTGGTCCAGCTCCATGATACCGGCGCCCATACGGGGCGCTTCTTCCAGGGAAACGATATCCTTCAACGCGACGCCCTCTTGCTCAAAAGGCTCGCACTTGACTGTGGAGGTTTTGATACCGATGATGCCGCTGGGGTCCACATGCTTCTCAAACGCGGGTTTTGAGCTGTTCTTTGTCTGCTCCAAAACCTGCAATACGATGTCACGGATCAAAGACTCACTGATATTCATAACGCGTCAAATCCCTTCTATGAAATGGGGGCAATTACTTCTTGTTAGCAGATTCAATCTTGCTCAGCAGCTTGGGAGCCAGAAGGTTGGCCAGAATCAGAGCAGTAATACCAGCAACCAGCTTACCAATTACGACAGGGAAAATCATGTCAGGTTCATTACCGGCAGTGAAGCCCAGGTGATCGCCAAAGACAAAGGCGGCGGACACGGCAAAGGCCACGTTCAGCAGCTTGCCCTTGGGATTCATCTCGCCCATGATGTTAAACATGGCGATGTTGTTAGCCAGGGTAGCCACCAGACCGGCGGAAGCCTTGTCATTCATACCCAGTGCGGAGCCGATCTTGCTGAGTACGCCGCCGAAGGTCTTTGTGATCCACTTGACCATGGGGAACGCGCCAATCAGGACAATACCGATCTGGCCGCAGGTCAGCAGGCCGCTGTCCAGAGGAGACAGGCCGGTGACCTCATCCTTGATGCTCATGACATCCAGCACGGGGAACATGATGCCGGTGATCTGCTGGAAGACAGCAATCGCCGTAAAGATAGTAATGACAATGGTCACACCGGTGCCGAAGACGTTAAAGCCGCGGATCATGGCAGCAGGTGCAAACCACAGGCCCAGAACGATGAGGGCCGCCACGATGATAACGGGTACCAGGTTGATGAGAATGGTGCCGAGGGGCAGCTTGAATTCAGTCATGCCCATGGCCAGACCGCCGACAATGCAGCCGATGGGAACCGTGATCAGACCAGCCAGAACACCAGCGCCCAAATAGGCACGATCTTCCTTCTTGATGATACCCAAGGCAACAGGAATTGTGAATACAATGGTGGGACCCATCATGGTACCCAGAATCAGACCGGCAAAGTTGCCAATGGCAGGGTTCTCTGCCAGCTCCATGGCCAAGGGGTAGCCGCCCATATCACAGGCCAGCAATGTGGTGGCAAACATGGAAGAGTCGGCACCAATGGCCGTGTAAATGGGCTTCAGGATGGGGCCCAGCAGCTGTGCCAGCACGGGAGCAGCTGCCACAACACCGGCCATGGACAGGGCCAAGGGGCCGATGGCATTGAAGCCTTCCTCAAACTGTTCGCCATAGCCAAACTTATTGCCCAGGATCTTATCTACAGCGCCGACAATCATAAAGATCATCATGATCATCATAATGACGGAGTTGATGGAGATATTGCTGAACCAAGCCTGCAGGCTATCAGTAAATACACTCATGTGGTATCCTCCTTTTTCGTCCTGTGAGAACCGAACTCACAGCAATGCTTCAAACAATTTGGGGTCCGGCCGAGGCAGGATTGCCGTCTGCACCAGCAACTCAGCGTTGCGGGTAGCGGCATCCACGGCAGCTCGTACCGCGCCCACGTCGCCGGTCAGTGTGACAAATCCCTTGCCGCCGATGGCGTATCCGGTCCGAACCTCAATCAAGGTGACATTGGCCGCTTTGGCTGCTGCATCGGCAGCCACCACGGCCGATGCGATGGAGTAAAACTCCATTACACCGACAGCGCCCCGCGCTGTGACGGGATTGGTCATGCAGATGGCAGGGATCACCTGCTCATGGACGCTGGGTAGCATCAGGGTGTCGGCCACATAGGGGCCGCCACACGATTTTCCGGCTGCCATAGCCTCCCGCACGGAGCCCGTATCGCCGCCAATCAGTACAATATACTTGCCCGGGCAGACCGTTGCTGCACGCAGCAACTCCACCTGTGCCGCCTTGACCATATCATCACAGGCCGCAATGCCCCGGGCGATGCTGGTAAATTCGATCAGTCCTACTGCTGCTGCCACGGATCAGCCCTCCTTTGCGGCGATCCAAATGCCGCCGTCTGTTAGTTCTGTTACGACGCCATGGACGCCGCAGTGTATGTTGGCCGACAGCCCATCGGCTGCGGCTGCCGCCACCAGCTGGCCCTTCTGCACTGTGTCACCCACTTTGCAGACCGGCTGCGCCGGTTTGCCGATGTGCTGGGAAAAGGGAACGAAGAGCCGGTCGGGATGAATCTCCAGACAGTCATCGGACGCATGAAGCCCATCATACCGGCTCAAATCCAGTCGGGCAATCAGTCGCTCTGTGGGAACCCGGCGGAGATTCAGAGAATCCCGTGCTTCCGGCTGCTGATTCCTGGGGACCTGAATACCCCGTTCCCGCATCCGGCCCTTGATATACTCATTGACCTTACGCGGCGAAAGCCCCATGGGGCAGGCAAACATCTCACAGATGCCGCAGCTGCAACAGTTGGCAGCACTGCCGAACGCCCGCACCCATTCTGTTGCATCGTCGGTTAGTTGTTCCCGGTAAAGATTCCGCATCACCAGATGGGGCTGCACATCGTGACCAATCTGGAAGCGGGGGCACAAATCGGTGCACATCCGGCACTGGATACAAGCTGTTTTGGCTTGCAAGGCCAGCCGCTCCATGGGTCGTCCAGCCCGAGTAATCAGGTAATGCTCCCGGGGCAGCACCAGCAGATTGCCGGTAGTCTTAGTGACCACCGCTTGTTCTATCTGTTGGGGGTCCGCCAGCACCTTGCCCATCATGGGGCCGCCGACAATGACAGCGTATTTCTCAAGCAAGGGTTTCGCTGCCGCGATGCACTGGGTAATGGGCGTACCGATGGGGGCATGGACCATAACCGGATGGGGCACCTCGCCTACAACAGACAAATACTTCATGCTGGCGCCGGAGCCCTCAGTAATGGCGTCATAGATGGTCAGCATGGTACCCACATTGTCCACGACGGCTTCCACATCCAAGGGCAGGCCCCGTTCAGGAACAGAACGGCCTGTCACCCACTGGACCATGGTTTGTTCATCACCGGCGGGATAAAAGGTACTCATTTTGCAAATCTCGATGGGCTGCCCAGCGGCGTCAATGGCGGCCTGCAAGGCGCGAATCTCCGCCTCGTACTTGCCTTTGATGGCAATAACCGTGTGTTCCGCGCCCAAATGGGCAGCGGTGACAACGGCAGCTGCTACAATGCGGTCGGCAAAATTCCGGCACAGGAATTTGTCAGTCTCAATCAGTGGTTCACACTCGGCGGCGTTCAAGATCAGCCACCGGGCCTTGGCTTTCAGCTTGACATGGGTGGGAAATCCCGCACCGCCTGCGCCGACCACACCGGCCTGTTGAATTTTTTCCAAAAATTCCATGGTTCACCGTCCTTATTGCAGCACATCGGGACAGATTTCCTGATCGTCCACAATGCCGACCACCGTAGCGTCCACCGGAACGGCCATATCGCCCACGGCGCTGCGGGCAGAACTGCCACCGACAATCAGTACCGTCTCACCAATGCCAGCACCGATGATATCCGCCGCCACAAAGGGCGTCTGTTCCGCAGCCTGGGTTACCAGGTTCAGAGGCTGGACAATGAGCAGCTTATAGCTGCGCAGCTTTTCGTCCTTCCGGGTGGACCAGATGGTGCCGATCACTTTTGCAATTTTCATGGCTGCTCACCTGCCTATTCTTCCCGCAATAACGCAATATTGCGCGCTTGCAGGTATTCTTTGGCCAGTTCTGTCACAATAGCCCGCTTGGTCACCCGGACGGCACGGACGTCCCGCCCTGCTGCGTCCCGCAAATCCCGTTCCGTGATGACCCGTTTTTCCAGCAGGACTTCCCTGCCGTCCGCCGGAGTCGGCGAACACGGAACCGCTGGGGGCTCCGGTGTAGGAACCTCCTCCGACAATACCGCTGCCGCCAGTTGCCCATGGGGGCAAAGCGTCACGCCGCACTGTTGCAGAAAGCCCAGCTTTTGCAGGAGCATGGCATAGTAGGCCGCCGGTGCTGTAGCTGCGAACTGAAACAGTTCCACAGTCTCCTGGGCCACAAACAGCCGCTTCCCGGCCAGCATGGCCTTTTGAGCCAGCTGTGTAAAGGGGGTGCGGCAATCTCCGTCCGCCAGCTGACACATAGACGGTACATCGAGTCCGTAAACCAGAACGGCTTCATAGTCGTCGATGGAACAACGATACTCTTTCAATAAGGCGCATTCCGTATCGTAATACTCCAGCAGGGCTTCGTGTTCCAGTGTCTCATGGCATAGAGTTCCATGGTCCGGTGTCAACACCAGTAGCTTGGGCTTCCCACTG
>DVJJ01000105.1 GCA_018716875.1 Candidatus Avoscillospira avistercoris | reverse complement strand
ACTGCTGCCTCCCGTAGGAGTCTGGGCCGTATCTCAGTCCCAATGTGGCCGGTCAGTCTCTCAACCCGGCTACTGATCGTCGACTTGGTAGGCCGTTACCCCACCAACTATCTAATCAGACGCGAGCCCATCTTTCAGCAATAAATCTTTGGTGCCAAGGGGATGCCCCCTCGGCACATTATGCGGTATTAGCAGAAGTTTCCCTCTGTTGTCCCCCACTGAAAGGCAGGTTGCTCACGCGTTACTCACCCGTCCGCCACTGTCCTCGTACTCAGTTGTCCGAAAACTCCGTCATACGATTCTCGTTCGACTTGCATGTGTTAGGCACGCCGCCAGCGTTCGTCCTGAGCCAGGATCAAACTCTCAATAAAATGGTATTAAAACGATTCACAAGAACCGATTCAATCACTTCATCAAGTATTTGCTCTAGCAATTACTCAAGAAATTTCGTTGGCTAAATCTTGTACTTTGAACAAAATTTATCCGCTGGTTTTTCTAAACCAGCAAACTCATTGTCCAAGGTGCTTCGTCATGTTTTCACGTTGTTTAATTTACAAGGTACACACGAAACTTTCGTTTCTGAACATTTCGCTCGATTTCATCCGCTTCGCTTTCGTTCAGCGTCCGTCTCGCGGAACTTTTAGTATCTTAGCAGACCGTTCAGCATTTGTCAAGAACTTTTTTCAAAATCTTTTGAAATTTTTTCTTGATTTTCGCTCGATTCGCTCGCACCCGTCAGGTGCCTAGATACAATAGCAAGCCGCACTCGAAATGTCAATACCTTTTTTTCAAGATTTCAAGATTTTTTTAATTCGACTAAAAACAGTGTCGTCGCCGGCACGATAGCGAGAACAGCCAGATTGCCAACAATCCATCCCCAGTTGGGCACCGACGGCACCAGCCATAGGAATGCTGCCGCCAGGGCGGCGCTGCCCCATACGGTTTTATGGGCTGGTGCATTGGGGGCCGCACAGGTCAACGCCTGTCGGGCCGCCGCCAGTAAAAAGGCCAGCAGACAGCAAAAGCTGATGGACAGCAATGCCGAAATTACCACCTCAAACCGTTCCATAACACCCAGCACAGAGATACTGCGGCTCATAAGCCAGAAGGCATTGGATGACGCCTGAGCCAACGGCAGTCCCAACGCCCCCACACAAACGAGACTAACTGCCACGCCTGCCCCGGCAATCAGCAGGTACCACCGAAACCACGCCGTTTTCCGTTGGGTCAGTCCATCTCTTAAATAGAAAGCCGCCGCCGGAATCAGCAGCACCGTCAACGGACCCAGGCTCTCCATCGCCGTACCATCCGGCCGTAGGGCGCGCAGTTCCACATCCGTGGTACCAAAGGCCAGCACCAGAGAAATCATAGGCGCCACCGCCAGAAAGAGCGTCGCACCAAACCGGCAGGTAGCTGCTGCTCCCTGGGACGACGCCACAGCGGCCAGAATCAGCAGCAGCATGGGGATTAAAGGAAATGCGTTATCTCTGGGAAAGGCTGTTACTGCCATGGATGCAGTCAGGGCCACAGTCAGTACCAGCCACAGCCAGGACGCCAGCGCCAGCCACTTGCCCAGCATTTTTCCCCATGCCGTTGTCAGTAGTTCCGCCGGGCCCAATCCCTGGGGCAGTGCCGTGGGGCCCATGCTTCTATATATATAGAAAAGCGGGATTGCTGCAACGGCGGCCCCCAAAAGCACCCAGGGCCAAGTAACAGCAGAGCACACGGTCACCAGCGGGGCGGCCAGGGCGGCCGCCAGCAGAGCGCACAGCTGCCGGGGTGAATAGCTATCCATCATTGCTCAGTCGATACCTCCCGTCTGTTTCCGTCAACGGCGGCAATGTTACCGTCCGCTCCTCCAACCATGCTGCCTGTAGGTCCTGCAAGGTTTTGTCGCCCTGGTGGGTAGCCAGATACGGTGCCGCACTGTCAGCTTCCACATTGCCCTGGCCCAGATAGATCCGGGCGGCGGGCCGCAAGGCCCGGTCATTCAAAACCTGGTCCAGGTGGGTCAAGGTATCGCCGCACAATACAATATGGGCCACCGTGTCGAAAAAAGCCACGCCGGGAGCCGTCTCGGTCAGATCTTCCACGGCCTCGGCCCAAGTCCGGCCCTGTCCCGCCAAATCGTTGCCGCCGTCCAGATATAGCAGCCCGTCCCGCTCCGACAGGACCAGCACCTCCACCGGCAACAGATCGGCCACATCCCGCGGTTTCACCGGCAGCCATCCCGCCATGGCAACCAACGCCACATTGACGGCCAGCAGTACTATTTTTTTCATGGTTTGCCCTCCTGTCCCGCGTCCTCCGGCTTTTGATTGCGGGTGACCAGCCGTTTGCGCAGAATGGCCCCGCCGCCGCTGGCCGCCGAAAACGGCGCCAAATAGGCTGCACCGTAAGATTGCAGCCCTGCCAGACGGGCCACCAGCAGCAAGACCGCCGCCGTCAATCCAAACAGCCCCGCAATACTGGCCGCTACCGCCAGAACCAACCGCCAAATCCGAATGGCGTCGGCAAAGTCCCGCTCCGGCAACGCAAAGCCGCAGATTCCAGCCACAGAAACGGCAATCAGTGCCGCCGGTGAAATCAGCTTGGCCTCCACCGCCGCCGATCCGACCACAAGGCCGCCGATGATGGACACCGTCTGTCCAATGGACTGGGGCAGCTGCAAGCCTGCCTCCTGGAGAATCTCAAAGGCCAGCAGCAGAAACAGCACCTCTATAATTGTGGGAAACGGCACGTTTTGTTTGCTTTCAATGACGCTTTGCAATAACGCCGTGGGCAGCATCTCCTGGTGGAACGCCGCCATGGCCACATAAAGCCCCGGCAACAGCAGCGTCACCAACAATGCAGCATACCGCAAAACCCGCAGGGCCGACGCGCTGACAAAATCCCGGCTCAAATCCTCGGGAGAATCCATGAGCCGTCCCAGGTTGACGGGGGCCAGATAGGCCAGTGGCAGACCGTCAATGAGAATCCCCACCCGGCCAGCCAGCAGAGCCGTCACAAACCGGTCGGTCCGCTCCGTGTACTGGAGCAGTGGGAAGGCCGTCTTGCGGCTGCCGGTGAGATATTCCTCGGCGGCAGCGGTGGTGGCCAGGGAATCCACATCCAGACTTTTGAGCCGCTGCACCGTCCTTTCAATCAGTTCCGGGTCTGTGACACCGTCCACCCAGGCCACCGACACGTTGGTAGCCGTCTGAGTCCCCACCACCAGCTGGGTGAAGCGCAGCTTCTCCGAACGCATATGGCGGCGAATCAAACCGGTGTTAATGCGCATATTTTCATTGAAGGCGTCTTTTGCCCCCTTGACGGTGTTTTCCACCTGGGGCGCGCCGGTACTGCGGTTGACGGTGGTCTTGGCTTCAAAGGCCAGGGCCGTTTTTTCCCCGGGAAACAATACCACAGCAAACCCATTGAGCAGCTTGGACAGGGCATCGGCGCCGTCGGTGACCCGAACGCAGACGGCGTTATAAACAGTGCCCCGTTCGGCCCGCTCCACCAGCTGTCCCATGTTGGCCCCGGTCAATGCCTGGGCCAGGGGTCGCAGAACGTATTCGGAGATGGTACCACCGGTGACCAGTCCATCGATAAAATACAGCCGCAGGCGCCAGCCGGCGGCCTCCACCTCCCGGGCCACAAAATCCCCGGTCTCTCCAAAGGCCGCTTCAATGGCGGCGGCAGTCAGTTCCATTCGTTTCACCTCCTGGTAAGGATGCCCGGACCGATGTAAAAGTATACATTGCGCCGGCACACCTTTCGCGGTATAATCTCTGCGAGAGGAGGGGTTTCATGGCATTTCCCTTTTTTGCCCTGTTGTCCCGGATGCGCTATATTCAGCGCTGGGGCCTCATGCGCAATACTTTCCAGGAGAATATTCAGGAGCACAGCCACATGGTGGCGGTGTTGGCCCACGGTCTGGCCATGATTGACCGGGAACTGTGCGGCGGCAACGCCGACCCGGACCGCTGCGCTGCGGCGGCCCTGTTCCACGACGCGCCGGAGATTCTCACCGGCGATCTGCCCACGCCCATCAAATATGCCAACGACGACATCCGCACCGCTTACCGTCAGGTGGAAGAGGTCAGCGCCCGCAAGCTGCTGTCCATGCTGCCGCCGGAAATCCAGGCCGGATACGAACCGCTGCTGCTGGAGACGGACGATGCCGTGCGGCAAATCGTCAAAGCCGCCGATAAACTGTCGGCCTATATCAAATGCGTGGAAGAGCTGAAAGCCGGGAATCAGGAATTTGCCACAGCGGCAGGTCAGACCCGGGAAGCGTTGGAACAGATGGATCTGCCCTGTCTGCGGTATTTTATGGAGCACTGTTTGCCGTCCTTTGCCGAAACCCTCGATCAACTACAAGGAGGAACTTGAACTATGCGCGCTATCGTCACCGTTGTCGGCCCGGACCGGGTCGGCATCATTGCTGAGGTCTGCACCCAGCTGGCACAGCTGAACATCAACATTATTGACATTTCCCAGACGGTTATGGAGGGCTTCTTCACCATGATGATGGTCACCGACACCTCCAAGGCCAACAGCGATTTGGATACCATCGCTGATGTTCTGGCCCGCAAGGGTGAGGCCATGGGCCTGTCCCTCCGCATCCAGCGGGAGGACATTTTCCATGCCATGCACAAGGTCTAAGGAGGTCGTCATGCTCAGTCACAACGATATTATGTCGACCATCGACATGATCGACCATCAACACCTGGACATCCGTACCATCACCCTGGGATTAAGTCTGCTGGACTGCGCCGACCCCAACGCCGAGCGCTGCGCCCAGAAAATCTACGACAAAATCTGCCGCCATGCGGAGAAACTGGTTCCCACCGGCGAAACCATCGAGCGGGAACTGGGCATTCCCATTGTCAATAAGCGCATTTCCGTCACTCCCATCGCCCTGGTAGGCGGGGCCAGTGAGACGGAGAATTTCGCCATCTTTGCCCAGGCCATGGATCGGGCAGCCCATACGGTGGGCGTCAACTTCATCGGCGGTTTCTCCGCCCTGGTCCACAAGGGTATGACCAGCGGTGACCGCCGCCTGATTCAGTCCATTCCCGAAGCCCTTTCCACCACAGAGCTGGTCTGCTCCAGCGTCAACGTAGGCTCCACCAAGGCGGGCATCAATATGGAAGCCGTCCGCTGGATGGGCCAGATTATCAAGGATACAGCAGCCCGCACCGCCGACCAGGGCGGCATGGGCTGTGCCAAGCTGGTGGTGTTCTGCAATGCTGTGGAGGATAACCCCTTTATGGCCGGTGCATTCCACGGTGTGGGTGAACCGGAATCGGTTATCAATGTGGGCGTCTCCGGTCCCGGCGTGGTGGCCCACGCCTTGAAAGAGGTTCAAGGCAAACCCCTGGATGAGGTGGCAGAACTGATTAAAAAGACGGCCTTCCGCATTACCCGCATGGGCCAGCTGGTGGCCCAGGAGGCCAGCCGCCGGCTGAATGTTCCGTTCGGCGTGGTGGACCTGAGTCTGGCCCCTACCCCGGCCATCGGTGACAGCGTGGCCCGGATTCTGGAGGCCATGGGCCTGGAGGTCTGTGGTACCCACGGCACCACGGCGGCTCTGGCCCTGCTCAATGACGCGGTGAAAAAGGGCGGCGTTATGGCATCCAGCAGCGTCGGCGGCCTGTCCGGCGCATTTATCCCCGTCAGTGAGGACGAAGGCATGATTGCTGCCGCTTCCTGCGGTACCCTGACGCTGGACAAGCTGGAAGCCATGACCTGTGTCTGCTCCGTGGGTCTCGATATGATCGCCGTCCCCGGCGACACCACCGCCGACACCCTCTCGGCCATCATTGCCGATGAAGCGGCCATTGGTATGGTCAACACCAAGACCACCGCCGTCCGGCTCATTCCCGCTGTGGGCAGCAAAGTGGGCGATATGGTGGAGTTCGGCGGCCTGCTGGGCAGCGCCCCGGTCATGCCGGTGCATCCGAAATCCGCAGCGGAACTGATTGCCCGCGGCGGCCGTATCCCTGCCCCCATGCAAAGCCTGAAAAACTGATACGAGACCGCACTTGGACGACGCTGACCAACAATGTTTCCCCCTCTGTGCAGTTTGGACCAAAATATCTTTGTTGTGTTCCTGTGTGCATTGGAACTGATGTTGCTCAGCCAGCCCTTTTCTGACTTTCTATAGCGCGGTCTCAAACCTATGATAGAAAAAAGAGACGAGAGAGAAATGCAAACGAAGATCGTAAAAAGACGCAGGATTCTGCATGCCCTGTTGGCAGGTTTCCTCAGCGGCGCACTGTTTTTTGCCACTGTGTCGCTCCCGGTTTCCGCCCAGGACAGCATACCTGGAATTACACCGCCATCCAGCTGTGAAGTTATCCAGTACGGGACTTCCGGCAAAAATCAACCGCTGCTGGCCTACCGTTTTGGGCATGGAAGCAACGTGCTTTTAATGACATTTGCCATGCACGGCTTTGAGGACCACTGGGACCGTGACGGAAACGCGCTGGTCTATGCGGCGCAGAAGATCATGGAGCATTTGGACCGTTCTCAGCAGCAGCTTTTGGATCTGGATTGGAGCGTGTATATTCTGCCCTGCGTCAATCCCGATGGTCTTCTAATGGGGTACAGCGGCAATGGTCCGGGGCGCGGCACCATGTCGTATTTGGACAGCAGTCATACGCTGCACTTTGACCGCGGCATTGACATGAACCGCAGCTTTCCCTACCTCTGGCGTCCATATGAAACTCTGCGCAATTTTAATGGAGATCAGCCTCTTGCCAGTCTGGAGTCCAAGGCTTTGGCCGACTTTTCAGAGGAAATTCTTGAACAGGGGTACCACACTGCTATTGTAATTGATGTCCACGGCTGGACGCAGCAGCTTCTCACCAATGATAATCAGGGAACACTGTATCAGATTCTCCATAATCAATTCCCTCAGAATTCCTATACCACATTAGAGAAATCCGCTGGATACTTTGCGTCCTACGCAGCGTACAATTTGGGCTATACAGCCTGTCTGCTGGAATTCCCCTGCGACGTCTATTCTGAAAGTCAGTTTCAGGCCAGCGGATACAGCGAACAGCTGTGCAGCGGCGTTTCGGAAATTCTACAGCAATATGGGATGGATACGGGCCACAGCGCCCGGTGTCCCTCCGTATGCTTTACCGATCTGGAACCACTCCATCAGTATCATACTGCTGTAGATTATGTATTGGAAAACGGCTGGCTGCAAGGAACATCCCCCACAACGTTTTCTCCCGACGGCACAGTGGACCGTGCCATGCTGATGACCATTCTGTGGCGGGCCGCCGGATATCCTGCACCGCCCCAGCAGGAGCCTGAGGATTTGGAAGACGGCGAAATGGAAGACCCGTCTGCGCCGGAGCCCGAAAGCTCGGAGGTGGACGGCACCACATCGTTGGATGATGACGGCAGTTCGGAGGACACGTCTGTGCCAGGCTTCCAAGACTTGGAGGACGATGCCCCTGCGTCACCGGAAGACAACAGCAGCTTCCAGACCAGTGAGACTGATCTGATCCTGCCGCATACCGGATTTTATGATGTAGCGGAAGACAGTTGGTATGCGCTCGCTGTACAGTGGGCGCATACCAATGGACTGGTCAATGGCGTGTACCCCCAGTATTTTATGCCGGATCAACCGGTAACCCGCCGTGATCTTGCATTGTTCCTGTATCGATATGCGCAATATCGCGGAATCGATACCACACAGCGTGTCAATCTCTATCAATATACGGATTACCGATCCGTTGGAGATTTTGCTGCGGATGCTGTATCCTGGTGCATTGCCAAAGGGATTCTTCCAACAGTTTCCACTGCGGAGGGCCCCTCCATCCAGCCGAGCAAGCCGCTCAGCCGCATTGACATGGCACAGGTCCTTATGCAGTATCTATCCATGATGTAAACTTGTCGGCTCTTTTCCCCTTGGCATAGGTCTGTCGCAGACTGTAGTTTTGTGTTCAGCCAAAAAACAATTGCAGTATAAAAAACACCGTAAAACTTTGTTACTGGAGTTTCACGGTGTTTTTATTTAACTGTATTTTGGTAAATTGTTCTTTTAACCATCCATTGATTGACGTATATATAGCTGTACATTGGAACTGTTCTTTCCCGCTGGAATGACGCCGGGCAATTCCCCACGCTTAACAAAATGATAAAAAGTCCGGCCCAATGATAGCTTGACACCACGCTGGATGTCGTTCCAGTCATCGAACAGCGACATCACAGTAAAGGTTTTATTTCTTTCATAATCTTTGGCCTTATTTTTTAGTTCTTCAAATCGCGAGTCAAAATCCTGATCTCCAACCGGAAATCGCTTGACATATTGTGATAAAGTCAACCCTTTCCTTCCAGCTTCATAAACCATGGATTTATACTCTTCATCTGTCAGTGTAACAACAACTGTATGGGACATCGCACATCGCTCCTTTCTGAACAGATTATATAATTAAATCATGCCATTGTCAAGCGCTATTCTGATTTGCTTATAAAATTAGCCCAAGAGTGGGGCAACTATTTCTTGACATACCTATAGCATCAGCAAAAATACCCCATGAGTCCCATTTCTTTTCTTTGTTTATTTCAACAAAGCATATTTCAGAATTCTTTGTAATTTTATGTCTTTTGTACAATTCCTTTCTCGACATGCGCCGTCGGCTATGTTATAATAGGCAGCAGTCTGAACTGCGGCCTGCTGCGATTTTGCGGCAAGGGAAAGGAGACAAGAAAATGAGCAAACAAAGAAGAAACCGGATTTTGTCGGCGGTACTGAGCGCAGCCCTGGTGCTGTCCCTCTCCACCACCGCCCTGGCGGCGGAAACCGGCGAGGTCCATCTGACCATCATCGGCACTTCTGACACCCACGGCAATGTCTGGGGCTACTCCTATGAGGATATGAAGGAGAGCACCGGAGATGGTCTGGCCCGGGTTGCCACCTATGTCAATGAGGTTCGGGCGGAAAACCCCAACACCATTCTGGTGGACGCCGGCGATACCATCCAGGGTACCATTATGACCGACGATCTCTATGCCAAGGACACGGCCGATCACCCGGTGCCCGCAGCCCTCAACTACATGCAGTACGACGCCTGGGTTCTGGGCAACCATGAATTCAACTTCGGTGTAGACAATCTCAATGCCATTGTGGACCAGGCCGAAATGCCGGTTCTGGCCGCCAACGTCAAGAACGCCGACGGCTCCTATCTCACCGGCGCCGGTTATACCATCGTGGAACGCGGCGGCGTCAAGGTCGCCATCATCGGCGTGACGACGCCCAACATTCCCCGTTGGGACGGCACCAAGCAGGGCGTGGCCGATCTGACCTTTGAGGCCATGGCCGACGCTGTCTCCGATTGCATCGATGAAATCGGCTCCAACGCCGACGTCATTATGGTTTCGGCCCATGCCGGTCTGGGCGCTGAATACTCCACCGATGGCGCTGATGCCGCCCAGACCATTCTGGACCAGTGCCCCGAAGTGGATGTGTTGCAGCTGGGCCACACCCACACCACCTACATCAACAATGACGGCGCCATCCCTGTGGGCGAGACCAAGAACAACGCCGGCGAGGTCATCCGCTATGATCTGACCCTCAACAGCAGCAAGGAGATTACCGCCGCCACCGTGGAAACCGTCTCCATGAAGGGCGTCGAGCCGGATCAGGGCTTGCGGAACGTTCCCGCCATCCAGAATGCACAGACCAAGACCGTTTCCTTTATCCAGGACAACGTGCTGGGTCATGCTGCCGCTGACTTCCAGCCGGTCAATGAGATCAACGGTCTGCCCGAGGGCCGCTTGCAGGATACCGCCGTCATCGATCTCATCGGTACCGTCCAGCTGGAAAACTCCGGCGCCGATGTTACCGCTGTGGCTCTGTTCAAGGACACCAGCGATTTGAAACAGGGCGATCTCAACTACGGCAACCTGTTTGACATCTATAAGTTCCCCAATGTGCTCTATACGGTCAAGGTCACCGGCGCGGAAATGAAAGCCTATATGGAATGGGCCGCCGCCTGCTGGAACCAGTGGCAGCCCGGTGATATGAACATTTCCTTTAATCCGGACAAGCCAGGCTATCTCCATGACCATTTCATCGGCCTTAACTACGAGGTCAATCTGTCCAAGCCCGCCGGTCAGCGCATTGAAAATGTGACCTTCCAGGGCAAGCCCCTCTCCGATACCCAGGAGTTGACCCTCTGCGTCAATGACTATCGTTTTACAGGCCTGAAAAATGAGGGCATCATCTCCGGTGAGAAGCTGTGGGAGTCCTCCGCCTCCGTCCGTGACATGCTGCTGGTCTATTTGGGACAGCACGATCCCCTGGAGCCCACGGTAGACAACAACTGGAAGATCACCGGTGTGGACCTGCAAAAGAACAATCCCCAGCGCGCCGCCTACATTGAGCAGATCAATTCCGGCAAGCTGGCTGTGCCCTATAACAAGAGCATCAATCTGAATGAGGCTAACAATGTGGTGGTCAACGGCCATCTGTTCTCCGCCGCCAGTGCCGTCAGCAGCGGTCTGGGCGATACCACCTTCTTCCGTCTGCGCGACCTGGCCGCCGCGTTCCAAGGTACAGAAGCCGCGTTCAATGTGGACTGGAACGGCAGCGTTGTGCTGACCCGCGGCGGTACCTATACGGGCTCGACTCTGCCGGACCGCACGGAAGGCAGCGCCATTACCTACGCTACTCCCACTGTTTTGGTGGATGGTAAGCCCGTGGAAATCTCGGCCCTCTACATTGAAGGCAACTACTATGTCTCTGCCGATACCATCAACACGCTGCTGGGCACCCAAGCCACCGAGCAGAACGGTGTGCTTACCCTGACCGTGGACCTGGCCAGCGATGCCGGCAACGGCAACGCCGGTTAATCGCAGTTTGTCCTTTCTGTGGGGCGGCGCTCCCGTCCCACACCTCCAAGCGCACAAACCGGGATTCCCTTTTTTTGAGGGAATCCCGGTTTTGATTTTTCATGGGGGTGTGTGATTTGCAACAAGCCGCCGTGAAGCGTTGCTTCACGGCGGCTTTGGGTTTTTTGCAGTTTCGTTTTTATGCGGCGGGCAGCTTCAACACCTGACCTGCACGAATCAGGTTCGGGTTGCTCAGAATATCGGTGTTGGCTTTGTAAATATCGTTCCACTTTTCACCATTTCCGTAGATCTGCTGTGCAATCGACCACAGGCAGTCGCCGGTCTTTACCGTATAGGTCTTTTCCGCAGGGTCGGGCGTCGGGTCCACCGGATCAGCGGGATCAACGGGTTCGACCGGATCAACCGGATCCACAGGGTCAACCGGATCGACCGGATCAACCGGATCAGGGTCCACGGTCGTTTCTCCCTCATCAATGGCAGGCAGTTTGCCCTCCGCACGCAGTGCGGGACCGTTCAGCGAGGCAACGTTGGGCGTCCGTCCATCCTCAGACGTCGGAATGCTCAGCTCGCCGCTGCGCACCATATCATAGATCAAATCTTTCTGCGGGTCATCCAGATCAGCGCCCACGATCTTCCAGTTGTTGTCACATACAGGCATCAGCGGTTCGCCCAGATTGGCCACATATTCGGTGATCATATCACGGACTGCGCCGCCTTCATACACAACGTCTTCAGCGTTAATGAGACCGGCGCTCACCAAACCGCCGTAACGGTAGTTGTTCAGCGCCAGAACCAGCTGGGTATCATCGGCCAGGGGTTCGCCCTTGTAGGTAACGTTAACAATGCGCTGACCGGTGGGCTTGGAAATATCGATCTCATAATTTACACCGGCGAACATGTCATAATTATACATGCGCATGTCGGGGTTAAAGCTGATTGTGACATCACCGGGCTGATACTGATTGAAGAAATTGCCCGCATGCTCTTCCATGATGGCCTTCAGCTGCTTGCCCGTGACCTTGACCGCAAACAGCGTATTGTCATATTTGTAAATCTTAACGCTGTCTCTGTGGAGGAATGGACCCTTTTCCAGGTTGGAATCCTCTGTAAACAGGGCAGCCAGGGACACGTCCGCGCCGGATTCCTTCATCTGCACCAGGTTGACCAGGTCGGTAATGGGGTTGTCCTGAATGATGGCGTTGGGAATGCCGGGCAGCAGGTACACCGGGTCCATAAAGGTAGCACCGACTTCACCCACGACCTTGGACGCAAGGGCCAGGCTCTTCTCATGGAGATCCTTCATCTCCGCCAGGAACGCGGCGTCCGGCGTGACTGCGGAGGAGTCCAGCAGCTCCGATGTGGTCTTGTCATCTTCAATAACCCACTCGCCGTTTTCCTGCTTCAGGGTGAAGGTCATCTTGCCCACAAATTTGCCGTTGTTGGCCGGTTCCAGCACGGGAACACCGGCAATCTCCTCGTCCACCTGGGCATGTGCGTGACCAATCAGCAGGCCGTCCAGCTGGTCGGCGTACTTTTCAGCAATTTTCTCTGCGCCTTCCACGCCGTATTCGCCTTCCAGACCGTAGTGAATCGCACCAATCACCACATCCGCCTTGCCCTCCAGCTCTGCCAGAATCTTTCCGGTTTCCTCCATGGGCGTGGTGAAGGTCATCTGATTATAGCGGGTGGGGTCGGACGCCTCCCACTGGGGAACATGGGGCGCGTCGATGCCAAAGATCGCCACTTTGATGCCGTTTACATCAAAAATCGTGTAGGCATCCTGCCAGCGAGTGCCGTCGGCCTTGTAGATATTGCCAGCCAGCGTCTTTCCCTGGAATGCCGCAATGGCCTTCTCCAGGCTGGAAAATTCAAAGTTAAACTCATGGTTGCCCAGAACCCAGGCATCGTAGCCAATGGTATTCATGGCCTTGATCATGGGGTGGATATCTTCATTGCGGAATTCCTGGATGTAGTTGGCCTGCAGGCTGTCGCCCGTATCGATCAGCAGCAGGTCCGGGTCCTTGGCCCGCTCCTGTGCGACAATTGTCGCCACATGGGCCATGCTGGTTGCACTTTCCGTATTGGCGGCATAATCAAAGGGGTTGACCATGCCATGGAGATCGCTGGTTTGCAAGATGGTGACGGTTTCCTCGCCTGTATCGGCTGCGTAGCTGGGAACTGTCAGGCCCAGCGTCAGCACCAATGCCAGGATCATCGCTGGTACGCGCCTGCGTAATATTTGTGTCATTTCCATGTACCTCCATTCATTGATCATCCGGCTCCTGCCGTAGTGTAACCAAATTATACAACAGCAGGATTAAATAGACAATATAATTTGTGAAAATTTTCATACAAATTTGATGTTCTCATTACAGTCCATCCATCCCCACACTGGCGCTGCCATTGGTGTCTCCGGGTGTACAACAGCATTTTTAGAAATGCCGTTGACAATTACACCATTTAGGGGTATGATACAAGTAATATGATATGGTAATTGCGATGAGCAGGAGGAGTACACGGTCTGACCCGTCCTCAGAGAGCGGCCGGTTTTGGTGAAAGGCCGCGGCGGAGGAGCGTGGAAAATCACCTGGGAGCATGCCGCCCGAACCTCAGTAAGGCGCGCCGGTTGACGGCCGATATCCCGTTGACCCCATGACGGTGGGGCGTGAGCGGCCGGAGTATTCCGACAACGAGAGTGGTACCGCAGAGGTTCTTGCCTTTGTCTCTTATTTTAGAAGAGACAGGGCTTTTTTTATTGCAAAATCACGACAAGGAGCATGAACATGGACTACAACAAGACCATTAACCTGCCGAAGACCGACTTCCCCATGCGGGCCGGTCTGCCCGCCCGCGAGCCGGAAATGCTGGAGCGCTGGAAGAAGATTGACGTCTACAACGAACTGTTGAAGAAAAATGAGGGCAAGCCCCGCTTTGCGCTCCATGACGGCCCTCCCTTCTCCAACGGCGGCCTGCACATGGGCCACGCCCTGAACAAGTCTATCAAGGACTTTATCACCCGTTCCTACGCCATGCGGGGCTATTACACCGCCTATATTCCCGGCTGGGATAACCATGGCATGCCCATCGAGTCCGCCATTATCAAGGAGCAGAAGCTCAACCGCAAGCAGATGAGCGTTGCCGAGTTCCGCACCGCCTGCCATAACTACGCCCAGAAGTATATTGACATTCAGATGGCTGGTTTCCAGCGGATGGGGGTCATTGGCGACTGGGAGCACCCCTACAAGACCATGGACCCCGGCTTTGAGGCCGAGGAAGTGAAGATCTTCGGTGAAATGTATAAGAAGGGCTATATTTACAAGGGCCTGAAGCCCGTGTACTGGTGCCCCAAGGATGAGACGGCGCTGGCCGAGGCCGAGATTGAGTATCAGGATGATCCCTGTACCACCGTCTATGTCAAGTTCCCCATGCACGACGACCAGGGCAAGCTGGGCAGCTTTGACCACAGCAAGCTGTTCTTCGTCATTTGGACCACCACCATCTGGACCCTGCCCGGCAACCTGGCCATTGCATTGCACCCCGATGAGAGCTACGCCCTGGTGAAGAACCCCAACGGCGAGATCTACGTCATGGCTGAAGTGCTGACCGAGAAGGTCATGGGCATTGCCGGTATTGAAGGCTGGGAGATTGTGGAGACCCACCCCGGCTCCTTCTTTGAAAACATGCTGGCCGACCATCCCTTCCTGCCCAAAACCTCCCGTCTGGTGCTGGCTGACTACGTCACCATGGATTCCGGTACGGGCTGCGTCCACACGGCTCCCGGCTTCGGTGCCGACGACTACCAGACCTGTCTGCGCTATGGTATGGACATGGTGGTGCCTGTGGATGATCAGGGCCGTCACACCGACTATGCCGGTAAGTATGCCGGTATGAAGACCGAGGAGTCCAACCCCGTCATTCTCGAGGACATGAAAAAGGACGGCAAGCTGTTGGCCTCCGAGGAGATTGTCCACTCCTACCCCCACTGCTGGCGCTGCAAAGGCCCCATCATCTTCCGTGCCACGCCTCAGTGGTTCTGCTCTGTGGACGCTTTTAAGGACGCTGCCGTGGCTGCCACCGACGACGTGCGCTGGATTCCCGGCTGGGGCAAGGACCGCATGATCTCCATGATCCGTGAGCGCTCTGACTGGTGCATCAGCCGTCAGCGCCGCTGGGGTCTGCCCATCCCCGTGTTCTACTGCGCCGACTGCGGCAAGCCCATCTGTGATGACGCCACCATTGAAGCCGTCTCCAAGCTGTTTGCCGAGAAGGGCTCCAATGCCTGGTATGAGATGGACGCCGCCGACATTCTGCCCCAGGGTTATACCTGCCCCCATTGCGGCAAGTCCAACGGCTTCACCAAGGAAGAAGACACCCTGGACGGCTGGTTCGACTCCGGCTCCACCCACTTCGCCTCCATGAAGAAGGACCAGGGTTTCTGGCCCGCTGACATGTACCTGGAGGGCCTCGACCAGTACCGCGGCTGGTTCCAGTCTTCCCTGCTGACGGCTGTCGGCGCACTGGGCCAGGGCGCGCCCTTCAAAGAGTGCGTCACCCACGGCTGGACCGTGGACGGCGAGGGCAAGGCCATGCACAAGTCCCTGGGCAACGGCGTGGACCCCGCCGACATCTTTAAAAAGTACGGCGCCGACCTGCTCCGTCTGTGGGCCGCTTCCGCCGACTACCATGTGGATGTCCGCTGCTCCGATAACATCTTTAAGCAGCTGTCCCAGAACTATCTGAAATTCCGGAACACGGCCCGTTACTGCCTGGGCAACCTGGACGGCTTCGACCCCAACAACCTGGTCAAGCCTGAGGATATGCTGGAGCTGGACCGCTGGGCCATCACCAAGCTGAACGCCCTGATTGAGAAGTGCGAAGCCGCTTACAAAGATTACGAGTTCCTGACCATCACCCACGCCATCAATGACTTCTGCGTGGTGGATCTGTCCAACTTCTATCTGGACATCATCAAGGATCGTCTGTACTGCGATGAAAAGGACGGCGTCAGTCGCCGCAGCGCCCAGACGGCTCTGTATCTGATCCTCGACACCATGACCAAGATCTTCGCCCCCATCCTCTGCTTCACCTGTGACGAGATTTGGCTGGCTATGCAGCACCGCGCCGGTGACGACGAGCGCAATGTGGTGTTTAACGAGATGAACAAGCCGTTTACCGAGTACGGCCTGTCCGAGACCGCCATGCTGCGCTGGAGTATCCTGAGCCAGCTGCGTACCGGCGTCAATGCTGCCCTGGAAGCTGCCCGTGCTGAGAAGAAGATCGGTAAGTCTCTGGAAGCCTGTGTGACACTGGTCACCGATAAGCCCATTGTGGAGAGCAATCTGGCCGAGACCCAGAACCGGTTCGGCAGCCAGTGGGCTGACCTGTTCCTGGTGTCCACGGTGGAGGTCACTGATAATGCCGAGCTGTACGCCCAGGCCGCTGAAACGCCCATCGAAGGCGTCCGCGTTCTGGTCCGTGAGGCCGAAGGCATCAAGTGCCCCCGCTGCTGGAAGCACACCCATTCCACCCATGCTGACGGCCTTTGTCCCCGCTGCGCCGCTGTGGTGGCAACCCTGTAATCATATGAAAAACGTCCATGGAGTCCCGCAGGATTCCATGGACGTTTCCTTGTATTGACTTTTTCCAAAAAAGCGGATATACTAACCACAGAGAAGGGGTGCTGCCGGCAGACGGCTGTTCCCTTAGCTAGTTATAAAGAAGTAACCGCAAGCTGGGGAGCTGGGCGGTTACTTCTTTTTTGGTCTCTGAAAGAGCCCAATGATGCCGACGGCCAGAATGCCAATCTGGATGATATCAGAAAATGTAACATACTGTTGCACAACATCACCCCCTTTTGCAAGGGGGCAAAAGCACCCCCTTCGGAATCCGGGGGATCAACCGCCTACCGTAACCTGGCAGCACCTTGTGTATCAGTATAGCGAACTTCATCGGATTTTGCAAGAATTTCTGAGGGATTGAGGAACCATATCCATGACCGCTATCTTTTTTGACCTGGATGACACCATTTATCTGCGCTCAGACCCCTTTGACCGCACCTGTGCGGTACTGTTGCCCCATTTGACGGAGGACCAGCGGCGGCGTGCTTTTCGTACCTGCCGGGACCGGGGTGACGAGGTCTTTCCTGCGGCCCAGCGGGGTGAAATTTCGGAATCAGAAATGTACCGTTACCGGTATCGTCAGGGCTTTGCCGATGTGGGTGTGACCATCGATGATTCCTTTGCCTGGGCTTTTTATGAGGAATACATTGTCCAGCAGCGTACCATTGCCCCCTCCCCTGTTATGCAGTCCATCCTGGCTCTGGCCCAAGAGAAATTCGGCCGGGTGGGCATTCTGACCAACGGCGAATCGGTACGCCAGCGGAAAAAAGTACATCAACTGGGGATTTTACAGTGGGCCGAGGAATCGCTGGTATTTGTCTCCGGCGATGCCGGGCGGCCCAAACCGGACCCCTATTTGTTTGAACTGGCCACGACAGCCACAGAGCTTCCACCGAAGCAGCTCTGGATGGTGGGTGATTCCTACGAAGCCGATGTCTGTGGTGCTGCCGCCTGCGGCTGGCATACGGTTTGGCTCAACCGGGAGGGCACGGCGATACCCACCGGCGGCATTGCGCCGGATATCATGGTGGAAAGTGAAGCGGCGCTCCTGTCGTGGTTAAAAAGTTTCTTTTCCCCCTTTGTATAAAAATAATTTTCATCCTGCCCTTATGTTTTTGTCGAAAGCTGTCGATAATCAAGTATTACCGTGGATGAAACAGTGCTAATTTCTGGATATTTTATCTCTTTACTTACAGAAAGGGCTTGTGTTGGATGCATAGAAATTGTACAATTCGACAGCGGCAAGCCGCGCCTCCTTATTATGCGCTGAAAGTAATCCTGGGATAATCACGCCCTTTTCTATACTGGGAAAAGGGCGTTTTTATATAAGTTTTCTGAATTTATAAAGATTTTATAAAGGAGCGTGAACACAGCAGTGATGTGACCGTACATCATTTATTCTGTATTGAGATAAAGGAGAGATAAGTTTGAAGAACTTGAAATTGAAGTGGAAACTGCTGGTTTCCTATGGCGTTATTTTTCTATTTTTGCTGATTTTGGGCATTACGTCGCTTTCTGTCATGAACATGATTTCAAAGAAGAGCGTGGAATATGCCGAAGAAATTGTTCCCGTGGTGGAGGAAATCGGGTTGGCCCGAAGAAACATGGTTTCTGTCCGGCGCTATCTGCTCAACGCCATGATTGCAAACAGCGCTGAGGACTATCAGAGAATTCAGGAATCCATGAATACCGACCGGGAAGCGCTGTATGCTTCTCTGGATACCATTGAGTCCACCAACTCGGACTATGCCGCTTCCATTCGTTCCATCCGGGAAAAGCTGCAGGGTGTATCGCAATACAATGCGCAGATCATGGAACTGAGCCAGGACTTTGAAAATGCGCAAGCCAAAGAGCAGGCCTATGATATTTACTTGAATACCTATGCTCCCGCGTTTAATGAAGCGGCAGATATGATTATTGCGCTGAACGATGATATCAATCAGGATGTGGCTTCTCAGGAAAATCTGGTAAAAGAGGTACATACCATTGCCATTGTGATTGTCGTCATTATTTTGATGTTGGGTTTGTTGGCGGTTGTTGTGTTCACCGGCCTGATGCTCCGCTATATTCTGACGCCCACCAAAAAGCTGTTGGAGGGCTCGGAAGCACTGGCACGGGGCGATTTTCAGAATGCCTCGGTTGACTACACCTCGGAAGACGAATTCGGCACCCTTGCAACGAGAATCACCGGCGTTATGGGCCGGATTGTGTTTATTACCAAGGATCTTCAAGCCGGTCTGCGGGCTGTATCGGAAGGCCAATTCAATGTAAAAAGTACGGATGACAGCCAGTATGAAGGCGAATACCACTATTTACGTGATTCCGTCTACCATCTCATCAATATGTTGACCGATGTGATGCACCAGATTCACATTGCATCCGACGAAGTATCCACTGGCGCGGAACAGGTGTCCAACGCTTCTCAGGCGTTGAGCCAGGGCTCTACGCAGCAGGCCTCCAGCGTGCAGGAGCTGGCCGCCACGCTGGCCGATATTTCCCAGCAGGTGGATGAAAATACCCGTCTGATTGACGAGACGGAGCACAGCGTCAAAGAGTCTGTTGCAGAAGTGTCCCTCGGTACCGGCAGAATGCAGGAAATGCTGGTGGCCATGCAGAACATCAGCACCACTTCTTCGGAAATCGGCAAGATTATCAAAAGCATCGAGGACATTGCGTTCCAGACCAACATTCTGGCTCTGAACGCGGCAGTGGAAGCCGCACGGGCCGGCAACGCCGGCAAAGGCTTTGCGGTGGTGGCGGACGAGGTCCGCAGATTGGCCGCCAATACGGCAGAAGCCTCCCAGAATACCGGCGAACTGATCTCCAAGGCATTGCAGGCAGTTGAAAACGGCAAGTCCATTGCAGATGAGACGGCTGCCTCTTTGGAGCGAATCAACACCATCATCGGGCAGCTGGCCGAACAGGCGGAGAAAGTTTCCGCCAACTCCCAGGCCCAGGATACTGCCATCAAGCAGATCTCCATTGGTGTGGACCAGATTTCCGCCGTGGTACAGAACAACTCCGCAACGGCGCAGGAGAGCGCAGCGGCCAGCGAGGAGCTTTCCGCACAGGCAAGCATTCTGAAAGAACTGGTGGCCAAATTCACCGTCCAGAATTCGGCCTTGCGTTAATCTCCGGCAGTTCTGCCTTGATACGGACCAAAAAATCCCGGAAACCAGAGGGTTTCCGGGATTTTTTATGGTTTAAAGATGGGCCACAACCTGGTCGCCCATGGCCACACAGCCCAGCTGCGTGCAGCCCGGCTGCATAATGTCGCCGGTGCGATAGCCCTCGTTGAGGACCTGCTGAACCGCATTCTCAATGGCATCAGCTTCCTGGGCCATGCTGAAAGAGTAGCGCAGCATCATGGCCGCCGACAGGATGGTACCCAAGGGGTTGGCCTTGTCCTGGCCCGCGATATCAGGGGCGGAGCCGTGAATGGGCTCATACATGCCGCAGGTACCGGAGGACAGCGAGGCCGAAGGCATCATACCGATGGAGCCGGTGAGCATGGAAGCCTCATCCGACAGAATATCGCCAAACATGTTTTCCGTCACCAGCACATCAAACTGGCCGGGGTTCTTAATCAGCTGCATGGCGGTGTTATCCACCAGAATATCGCTGTATTCCACATCGGCGTATTCCTCTACCAGCTTGTGCATGGTGGCCCGCCACAGGCGGGAGGTATCCAATACATTGGCCTTGTCCACAGAGGCCAGCTTTTTATTGCGCTTCCGGGCCGTCTCAAAAGCCACCCGGCCAATGCGCTCAATCTCATGCTCAGAATAAGGCATGGTATCGGTGGCGACTTTCTCGCCGTCCACTTCTTCCGTCTTTCTGGGGCCGAAGTAGATGCCGCCGGTCAGCTCCCGGACAATCAGCAGGTCGATGCCATTGCCCACCACCTCCGGTTTCAGCGGAGATGCACTGGCCAGCTGGGGAAACAGCTTGGTAGGACGCAGATTGGCAAACAGGCCCAGTTCCTTACGGACGGCCAGCAACGCCTTTTCCGGACGGATGTTGGCGGGACAAGAATCCCACTTGGGACCGCCCACCGCGCCCAGCAGCACAGAGTCAGCGTTCTTGCAGACGGCCATGTTCTCGTCGGTGATGGGGACGCCGTACTTGTCAATGGAGCAGCCGCCAATATCCACGTCCTTATAATGGAAGGTGTGGCCAAACTTCTCCGCTACCTTATTGAGCACTTTCAGGGCTTCGCCCACGATTTCCGGGCCGATGCCGTCGCCCCGGAGGACTGCAATGGTCTTTTCCATTTCTTAGCCCTCCTTGAGAGAGGCCAGCAGGCCGCCCTTGGAAATGATGTTCTGGATAAAGGGCGGGAAAGGCTGGGCCTGATACGTTTTGCCGGTGGTTACATCAGTGATAATACCAGTATCAAAGTCCACGGACACCTGATGGCCCGCCTCGATCTCGTCGGCAGCGGCCTCACACTCCAGGATGGGCAGGCCGATGTTGATGGCATTGCGGTAGAAAATCCGGGCAAAGCTCTTGGCGATGACGCAGCCGGTGCCGCAGGTCTTGATAACCAGCGGGGCGTGCTCGCGGGAAGAGCCGCAGCCGAAGTTCCAACCGGCCACCATGATGTCGCCGGGCTGGACCTTCTGGACAAATTCCGTATCGATATCCTCCATGCAGTGCTTGGCCAGCTCCTGGGCATCGGAGGTGTTCAGATACCGGGCCGGAATGATGACATCGGTATCCACATTGTCGGGGTATTTAAAAACCGTTCCCTGTGTGTTCATATCCGTTAAACCTCCTTGGGTGCGGTGATATAGCCGGTCAGTGCACTGGTGGCCGCCGTAGCGGGGCTGGCCAGATAGACCTCACTCTCCACATGGCCCATACGGCCTACAAAATTCCGGTTGGTGGTGGCAATGCAGCGCTCGCCTGCCGCCAGGATGCCCATGTAGCCACCCAGGCAGGGGCCGCAGGTGGGCGTGGAGACAATGGCGCCGGCATCGATAAAGGCCGTCACCCAGCCCCGCTCCACGCATTCCCGGAGAATCTGCATGGTACCGGGAATGATGATACAGCGGACGCCGTCGGCCACATGGTTACCCTTGAGGATGTTGTAGGCCGCCTCCATGTCCTCCATACGGCCGTTGGTGCAGCTGCCGATGACCACCTGATCAATTTTGATATCACCCAGCTCGGCGGCGGGCTTGGTGTTTTCCGGCAGATGGGGGCAAGCCACCACGGGAACGATCTGGGACAGGTCAATCTCGTAGGTCTTCTCGTACTCGGCATCGGGGTCGGCGGCATAGATCACAGGCTTGCGCTCGCTGCGGCCCTCCAAATAGGCCATGGTAACCTCGTCTACGGGGAAAATGCCGTTTTTCGCACCGGCTTCAATGGCCATATTGCAGATGCACAGACGGTCGTCCATGGAAAGGGTCTTGACGCCCTCGCCGGTGAACTCCATGCTGCGGTAGAGCGCACCGTCCACGCCGATCCTGCCGATGATGCTCAGAATCACATCTTTACCGCTGCAATTGGCGGGCAGTTTGCCGCTCAGACGGAACTCCAAAGCCGTGGGGACCTTGAACCATGCGGTACCGGTGGCCATACCGGCAGCCATATCGGTGCTGCCCACGCCGGTGGAGAATGCACCCACAGCACCGTATGTACAGGTATGGCTGTCGGCGCCGATGATGCAGTCACCGGCAGTTACAACGCCCTGCTCCGGCAGGAGGGCGTGTTCAATGCCCATTTTACCCACATCGTAGAAGTGGCTCACACAGTGCTGGCAGGCAAATTCCCGGCACTGCTTGGACTGCTCAGCAGCCTTGATGTCCTTATTGGGCACAAAGTGGTCCAGGACAATGGCAATGCGGTCCTTGTCAAAAACCTGGTCGAAGCCCGCCTTGCTGAATTCCTTGATGGCAACGGGGGTGGTGATGTCATTGCCCAGAACCAGGTCCAGCTTGGCGGAAATCAGCTGGCCCGGAACAACGGTGTCAAGCCCCGCGTGGGCCGCGAGGATTTTTTGGGTCATGGTCATTCCCATGGTTTACTTTCCTCCCTCAATGGTGCGGTTGATGGCTGAGAACAGCGCGTTGATGGACGAGGCGATGATATCGTCATGGATACCAGCGCCCCAGACCTTCTTGCCGTCGGGCAAGGTGATGCTGACATAGGTAATGGCCTGGGAAGCGCTGCCCTGGGTCAGGGCGTGCTCCTCATAGGTCAGGTCGGAGAACTGCAAGTGCAGCTGTTGGCGGATGGCATTGGCTACAGCGTCCAGACGGCCGTTACCGGTGGCCGTCAGGTTCATGGCCTTGCCGTCGATTTCCACGGCCACGTCGGCAGACATGACGTCACCTCTCGTAAAGTGGTAGTCCACCAGCTTTACGTGGTTATTGATATTGACATAGGTGTTGGTGAAGACGTCCAGCACCTCCTGGGGCGACAGCTCGGCGTGAGCATGGTCGGACACGCTCTTGACCGTGTAGCCCACATCCTCCCGCATCTTGGCGGGCAGCACATAGCCGAAGTTGTGCTCCAGCAGATAGCCAATGCCGCCTTTGCCGGACTGGGAGTTGATGCGGATGACGTCGGTCTCGTACTGACGGCCCACATCGCCGGGGTCGATGGGCAGATACGGTACGGTCCAGGTGTCGCAGCCCTTCTCCTCCCGCCACTTCATGCCCTTGGCGATGGCGTCCTGATGGGAGCCGGAGAAGGCGGCAAAGACCAGCTTACCGGCGTAGGGCTGACGGTCATAGACCTGCATCCGGGTGACCCGCTCGTAAACCTCGCAAATCTCCGGCATATTGGAAAAGTCCAGCTCCGGGTCCACGCCCTGGGCGTACATGTTCAGTGCCAGAGTGATGATATCCACATTGCCGGTGCGCTCACCGTTGCCGAACAGCGTGCCCTCGATACGGTCAGCGCCGGCCAGCAGGCCCAATTCCGAATCGGCCACGGCACAGCCCCGGTCATTGTGGGGATGCAGGGACACTTCCACAGCGTCACGGTAGTGGAGATTGTCACACATGAATTCAATCTGGTCGGCGTAGACGTGGGGCGAGGACAGCTCCACAGTAACCGGCAAATTGATGATGGCTTTCCGGTCCGGAGTGGGCTTCCACACATCCAAAACAGCGTTGCAGATTTCCAATGCGAAGTCCATTTCGGTACCGGTGAAGGACTCGGGAGAGTATTCGTACCGGTAATTGGTGCCGGTCTCGGCAGCGATTTTCTCAAAGAGTTTCGCGCCCTCCACGGCAATCTGGATGATCTCCTCTTTGGACTTGCGGAAGACCTGTTCCCGCTGGGCCAGGGATGTGGAGTTGTAGAGGTGGACCACAGCGTTTTTGCAGCCCTTGAGGGCGTCGAAGGTCTTGCGGATGATGTGCTCCCGGCTCTGGGTCAACACCTGGACGGTCACATCGTCGGGAATCATATCGTTTTCAATGAGGGTCCGCAGGAAGGTGTATTCCGTCTCGGAAGCCGCGGGGAAGCCCACTTCAATCTCCTTGAAACCCACTTTCAGCAGCAGTCGGAAAAATTCCAGTTTCTCTTCCAGGCTCATGGGGATCATCAGGGATTGGTTGCCATCCCGCAGGTCCACAGAGCACCAGGTGGGCGCGTGGTCAATATACGTCTTGTCGGCCCACCGGCGGGTGGGCTTGGCCACGGGGAAAAATTGCCGTGTGTACTTCGATGCGTTTTTCAAGGGAAGCTCCTCCTCTTATCCTCCCGGCGGCGGACCGCCGTATGAAGTTCCGGTTTATATAATATGGATTCCTGCGTCTGTCAGGGCTTTTTTAATGGCTTCAATGTGTTCAAAGTTTCTGGTTTCCAGATTGACCCGCAGATAGCAGCCGTTGACATCGGAGCCCTCGTTGGAGTGCTCATGGTGGACGGCGGTGACGTTGCCGCCCTGCTGGGCGATGACCTTGGCCACCTTCAAAAGCTGTCCCGGCTTATCCACCAGCTCAATGTTCAGCTGACAGCTGCGGCCCGACATCAGCAGGCCACGGGAGATGACGCGGGAAAGAATGGTCACGTCGATATTGCCGCCGGACAGAATGCACACGGCCTTCTTGCCCTTCAGGTCGATTTTATCGAACATGGCGGCGGCCACGGCCACAGCGCCCGCGCCCTCGGTGACCAGTTTGTGCTGCTCCATCAGTTCCAGGATGGCGGCGGAAATTTCGTCGTCGTTGACCGTCACAATATCATCCACATAATGGGAGCACAGGTCGTAAGTCAGGGATCCGGGCTCCTTGACGGCGATGCCGTCGGCAATGGTGAACACCGATTCCAGCCGCTCAATATGGGCGTCGTGGATGGAGTTGCGCATGGACGGCGCGCCCTCGGCCTGAACGCCGTACACCTTGATATTGGGGTTCAAACTCTTAATGGTAAAGGCCACGCCGGAAATCAGACCGCCGCCGCCGATGGGGACAATGACGGCGTCCATATCCTTGACCTGCTCAGCCAGTTCCAGGGCAATGGTGCCCTGACCGGCGATAACGTCGGGGTCATCAAAGGGATGGATGAAGGTATAGCCCTTCTCGTCCCGCAGCTCCAATGCCCGACGGTAGGCGTCGTCGTAGACGCCCTCCACCAGACAGATTTCCGCGCCGTAGCTGCGGGTTGCCTCCACCTTGGAGATAGGGGCGCCGTCGGGCAGACAGATTACGGACTTAATCCCGTTGCGCTGGGCGGCCAGGGCCACGCCCTGGGCGTGGTTGCCAGCGGAACAGGCGATGACGCCCCGCGCCTTCTCCTCCTCTGTCAGCTGGGTCATTTTATAGTAGGCTCCGCGAATTTTAAAGGAGCCGGTAATTTGCAGATTTTCGGTTTTCAGATACAGCTCCCGGCCGGGGCGCAGCTTGGGGGCGTAGAGGACATCCGTCTGACGGATGACATTGCGCAGCGCATAATTGGCCTTGTAGACCGTGTCCAGGGTCAGCTGTTTGGGGGTGTTTTCCATAGGTAGTGTGCCTCACGTTCTCATGCTGTTGATAAATTGCTCTGCGGCTCGGGCCGACCGGCTGCCCCGCCGCAGGGCGAAGGCCTCGGCTTCCCGGTCCAAATCGGTCTGGTCCATATCGATGCCGCAGCGTTCGGCCAGCCGGTGGACAATGTCCAGATACAGGGACTTGTTGGGCCGCTCAAAATACACCGTCAAACCGAACCGCTCCGACAGAGATAACAATTCCTGGAGGGTGTCGTTGCGGTGGATATCGTCGCCGGTCTCCCGTTCGGAGAACCGCTCCTTGACGATGTGACGGCGGTTGCTGGTGGCATAGATGACGGCGTTGGGGGCCTTGGCCGAAGCCGAACCCTCCAGGGCCGCTTTCAGCATGCTGAAGCAGTCGTCGTTCTGATTAAAAGAAAGGTCGTCGATAAACAGAATAAATTTCAAGGGATTGCCGCGAATGCGGCCCAGGACCATGGGCAGCTGGTACAGCTGGTCCTTGCGCAGCTCGATAAGCCGCAGGCCCCGGCGGGAAAGCTCATTGACACAGGCTTTCACCGTAGAGGATTTGCCCGTACCGGCGTCGCCGCACAGCAGCACATTGGCCGCCGGGCGTCCCTCCAGCAGGGCGATGGTGTTTTGCAGGACCTTCTGCCGTTCGGCCTCGTATCCCACAAAGCGGTCCAGCGTGATTTCATCGGCGGATTCCACCGGAACGATTTCCGTACCGTCAATACGGAACATGGCCGCCGTGGAGAAGATGCCGTAACCGTACCGGCCCAGGTAGAGGAGCCGTTGGTTGTACTCCTCCCGGAAATCGGCGCCGTGGGTCTCGTACCGGGGCAGATAGCCGCTGTATTCGATGCCCGCCCACAGGTCCTCGGCGGTCAGGGCCGACAGGGTGGACAGGATGGACAGTTCCGCCCGGGCATTAGCCGCGGCGGCGGGAGCCACCGTGCCGGTGCGGGCAAAGTGTACCACCACGGCGTTTTCGTCGGAGAAAATCAGCCGCCGCAGATAGGCGTCCAGACAGTATTCATCTCCGGCCAGGGCCGCCACAAACCGGCCGTAGCTGTCCAGCCGGTCATTGAGGTCGCCGCTCAGCAGAAATTGCCGCAGCGCGGCCATACCCGGCTCCGCCAGCAGACCCCGAAAAACCGTAAAGGCCGACAGGCCGTGGGCCAGAGCCGTCAGACCCGATGATTCCATGGTGGATTCCTCCTTTCGCAGCATGGGGCTGGCTGACCCCGCCCCATGGATTCAGTCTACAAACTGGTTGATGATGGCGCCCTTGTCGGCGGAGCTGACCATAGACGCATAGCGGGCCAGACAGCCCTTGAGACCGGTCTTTTTCCGAATCTCCGTGGTGGCCTTGCGGCGTGCCAGCTCTTCCTCGCTGACCTCCAGAGTGATGGAGTAATTGGGAATGTCAATGGAAACACGGTCGCCATTCTCCACATAGGCAATGAGACCGCCGTGGACAGCCTCGGGGGAAATGTGGCCGATGGACGCGCCGCGGGTTGCACCGGAGAACCGGCCGTCGGTAATCAATGCCACGTCCTTATCGAGGCCCATACCGGCGATGGCCGATGTGGGCGACAGCATTTCCCGCATGCCGGGACCACCGGCAGGGCCTTCGTAACGGATGACCACCACGTCGCCCTTGACAATTTCGCCAGCATAGATTGCAGCAATGGCCTCCTCCTCGCTGTTGAAGACTTTAGCAGGGCCGGAGTGCTTGAGCATTTCCGGGGCCACGGCGCTGCGCTTGACCACGCAGCCGTCAGGAGCCAGATTGCCCCGCAGAACGGCAATGCCGCCGGTCTGGCTGTAGGGGTTGTCGATGGGCCGGATGGTCTCCGGGTCCCGGTTCTCCGCGTCGGCAATATTCTCCGCCATGGTCTTGCCAGTGCAGGTCATAACAGAGGTGTCCAGCAGATTCTTCTTTGCCAGCTCCTTGAGAACGGCGTAAACGCCGCCGGCCTCGTTGAGGTCCTCCATGTAGGTGTGACCAGCGGGGGCCAGGTGACACAGATTGGGAGTGTGCTCGCTGACGTCGTTGGCCATGTTCAGGTCCAACTGCACGCCGCATTCATTGGCAATGGCAGGCAGATGGAGCATGGAGTTGGTGGAACAGCCCAAAGCCATGTCGGCGGTCAGGGCATTGCGGAAGGCGGCGGGGGTCATGATATTTCTGGGGCGAATATTGTCGCGGACCAGATTCATAATCTGCATACCAGCCTCTTTCGCCAGGATGGTGCGGGCGGAGTAGACGGCAGGAATGGTGCCGTTGCCCCGCAGACCCATACCCAGAACCTCCGTCAGACAGTTCATGGAGTTGGCCGTGTACATGCCGGAGCAGGAGCCGCAGGTGGGACAGGTATGCTCTTCAAACTCACAGAGTTTTTCATCCCCAATCTTCCCAGCCTTGTGGGCGCCCACGGCCTCAAACATGGAGGACAGGCTGGTTTTCTGTCCGCCGACGCGACCGGCCAGCATGGGGCCGCCGCTGACAAAGATGGTGGGAATGTTGAGACGGGCGGCGGCCATCAGCAGGCCCGGCACGTTCTTGTCACAGTTGGGGACCATCACCAGGCCGTCAAAGCCGTGGGCCAGAACCATGGCCTCGGTGGAATCGGCGATCATGTCCCGGGTAATGAGGGAATACTTCATGCCCGTGTGGCCCATGGCGATGCCGTCACAGACGGCAATCGCCGGGAACACGATGGGCGTACCGCCCGCCATGGCAACGCCCAGCTTCACGGCCTCCACGATTTTGTCCAGGTTGATGTGACCGGGGACAATTTCGTTGTGGGAGGAGACAATACCGATGAGGGGCCGCCGCTGTTCCTCCCGGGTCAGACCCAGGGCATGGTACAGGGAGCGGTGGGGGGCGTTGTGCACGCCCTCCACAATGGTATCTTTGATCATGGAACCGCCCTCTTAGTTGTTGATGAGCTTATCCTCGTCGCTCCAGCTGTAGAGCTTGCGGATTTCACGGCCCACAATTTCGGAGGGATGCTCGGCGGCCACACGGCGCATGGTGCGGAAATGGACCTGGCTGCCGGCGTCGGACATATCCAGCAGGAAGTCCTTGGCGAAGGAGCCATCCTGGATATCGGCCAGAATCTTCTTCATGGCCTTCTTGGTGTCCTCGGTGATAATCTTGGGACCGGTGATGTAGTCGCCGTACTCGGCGGTGTTGGAGATGGAGTAGCGCATGCCCGCAAAGCCGCTCTGGTAGATGAGGTCCACGATGAGCTTCATCTCATGGATGCACTCGAAGTAGGCGTTGCGCTCGTCGTAGCCGGCCTCCACCAGCGTCTCGTAGCCCGCCTGCATCAGGGCGCACACGCCGCCGCACAGCACCGCCTGCTCACCGAACAGGTCGGTCTCGGTCTCGGTGCGGAAGGTGGTCTCCAGCACGCCGGCGCGGGCGCCGCCGATGCCCAGGGCGTAGGCCAGGGCGATGTCCAGCGCGTCGCCGGTGGCGTCCTGCTCCACCGCCACCAGGCACGGCACGCCCTTGCCCGCCAGGTACTCGCTGCGCACGGTGTGGCCGGGCCCCTTGGGGGCGATCATGATGACATTCACGTTCTTCGGGGGCTTGATGCAGCCGAAGTGGATGTTGAAGCCGTGGGCAAAGGCAAGGGTCTTGCCCTCGGTCATGTAGGGTTCGATGCTCTCTTT
>DVJJ01000006.1 GCA_018716875.1 Candidatus Avoscillospira avistercoris | reverse complement strand
ATTTTGGGTGCGGTGGTTATTTGCCGCAGGACTTACAATAGGGGGCCAATGTACACTGGTCACACTTGGGGGAACGGGCCGTACAGACGGCCCGCCCATGGAGCACAATCCGATGACAAAAATCCGAGGTTTCCTCCTTGGGCAGCACCTTCCACAACTGCTGTTCCACCTTCACCGGGTCCTTGCCCTTGGCCAGACCCAATTTATTGGTAATCCGGATGCAATGGGTGTCGCAGACCACGGCGGGCTGATGGTAAATATCTCCCAGCAGCAGATTGGCCGTTTTCCGGCCCACGCCGGGCAGCTTCAAAAGGTCGTCCATATTGTCCGGCACCTTTCGGTCAAAGTCGCTGCGGAGCATCTGACAGGCCAGCACAATGTCACGGGCCTTATGGCGGTAGAAGCCGCAGGTCCGGACATATTCCTCCACCTCGGCAATGTCCGCGTCGGCGAAATCGTCCAGGGTGGGGAACCGCTCAAACAGCGCCGGGGTGACCAGATTCACCCGCGCGTCGGTACACTGGGCCGACAGCCGCACGGCAATCATCAATTCATAATCCTTCTGATAGTGCAAGGCACACAGGGCATCGGGGTAGGCGACTTTCAGCGCTTCGATGATGCCCGCCACCCGTTCATTCATTCTCATGGTAAATTCCTCATTTTCTATCAATGGTTTTTCACCATCATACCACAAGTTTCGACCGGTGGAAAGATTGCGTTTTTTGGAAGACAAGGATATAATATATAGAATTGCTACAGGAGGTGGTTTTTGTGTATCGACCCCTGGCCGACGCCATCCGGCCCCAAACGCTGGAGGATGTCTTCGGTCAAGACCATATTCTGGCCCCTGGGGCCATGCTGCGCCGGATTATTGAATCCGGCAGCATCCCCAATCTGATTTTTTACGGACCGTCCGGCGTGGGCAAAACCACCGTGGCCAATATCATCGCCAACCGCACGAAACGAAAACTGTGCAAACTCAATGCCACCACGGCTTCCTCCCAGGATATCCGGGACATTGTGGCCCAGCTGGGCACCATGATGGCCCCCAACGGCATTTTGCTCTATCTCGATGAGATTCAGTATTTTAATAAGAAGCAGCAGCAATCCCTGTTGGAGCACATCGAAAACGGCAATATCACCCTCATTGCCTCCACCACGGAAAACCCCTATTTCTACATTTATAATGCCATTTTGAGCCGGTCCACGGTTTTTGAGTTCAAGCCCATCACCCCCGAGGGGGCTTTGCAGGCAGTCCAGCGGGCCAAATCATATTTGGAACAGCGGGACGGCGTCACCTGCACCGCCGAGGAGGGGGCCTGGGAGCATGTGGCCACGGCCTGCGGCGGCGATCTCCGCAAGGCCATGAACGCCGTGGAGGTATTGTTCTCCACCGGCAACGACGGCAACGGCTCCGTCCATATCACCCTGGACGATGCCAAAGCCATCACCCAGAAGTCGGCCATGCGTTACGACCGGGACGGCGACAGCCATTACGACATTCTCTCAGCCTTTCAGAAATCCATCCGGGGCTCCGACCCCAACGCCGCCGTCCACTATCTGGCCCGGCTCCTGGAGGGCGGCGATTTGGCGTCGCCCACCCGGCGGCTGCTGGTCATTGCCGCCGAGGACGTGGGTCTGGCCTATCCCCAGGCCATTGCCGTGGTCAAGGCCTGTGTGGACGCGGCGTTCCAGCTGGGTCTGCCCGAGGCCCGGATTCCGTTGGCCGAAGCGGCCATCTTCCTGGCAACCTGCCCCAAATCCAACTCGGGCATCTGCGCCATCGACGCAGCCATGAAAGATTTGAAGCACGGCAAAACCGGTGAGATACCCGCCCATTTGAAGGATTGCCACTACGGCGGCGCGGCCAAGCTGGGCCGGGGTCTGACGTACCAGTACGCCCATGATTTCCCCAACCACTACGTCCAGCAGCAGTATTTGCCCGACGAGCTGAAAGATGTGGTTTACTACGAGTACGGCCCCAATAAGACGGAGCAGGCCGCCAAACGGTATTGGGACGCCGTCAAGGGGTCAGCGGGGGAAGACGGTCTGTAGTCTGGCATTGGACGGGCTGTATTCCCAGTATTCCAGATGGCCCTCGGTTTGGGTGTAACGGAGGACCGGCGGCGGCAGCAGCGCCGGGTCCAGGGTGTCGAGAATGCTCAGCTTGATTTTTTGCCGGTCCGGCAGAATGGCCTTGATGTAGGCCGATACCACTTGACCGGGATGCAGCGTGTCATCAGCTTCGGCCAGCCCGGAGAGATTGGGCGTCAGCTCCAGAAAGACGCCATAGGGCTGAATGCTGCGGACAATGGCGGGAACTGTCTGACCGGTCTGGAACCGGGCGGCGTTTTCCTCCCAGGTACCCAGCAGCTCCTTGAGGGTCACGGTGACGCGGCCCGCGTCCAGGTCCTGACGCTGGAGGACCACATACAATTCCTGTCCCACGTCAAACCGGTCGCTGCCATGGCTGATGCGGGAAACAGAGATGTTTTCCAGCGGCAGCAGCGCCGGAACGCCGCAGCCCACGTCGCAGAACACACCGAAGGCGGTGGTGTTGGTCACCACGGCGGGCAGAATGTCACCGGGCTTTCGCTCATACAGCAGATGGTGGAGGGCGTCCCGCTGGACGGCGGTCCGGGACAGGACAATGGGGCCGTGGTCGGGGATGGCTTCAATGCGGCAGCAGACGGCCTTACCCACCCGGCTGAGAATGGCGATTTCCCGGACGGTGCCCTCAGCGATGCCCAGGGCCGCCTGCTCCCGGGGGATGACGGCGGGGAGCCCGCCCAGGGACAAATGGAGATTGTGGTCCTCATCGCACCAGAGGGCGGGGACCGTCAGCACAGCGCCCTGTTCCATCCAGCGGCGCAGCTGCTCCAGGGTCACGGCGTCCAGGGGCGTGGGGGCCTGCATGGACTCCGGCAAATACGGTTGCATAGGATTCCTCCCTTTGTTTTTCCCATACTATGCAGGGAAAGAGGAAAGGGTTTTTGACAAGAGACAGGAGGAAGAAATATGGACATTCGATTGGGAGATATCCTCGTTATGAAGAAGCCCCACCCCTGTGGAGAAAAGAAGTGGCTGGTGCTGCGTACCGGCATGGACTTCCGGCTCCGCTGTACCGGCTGCGGCCATGAGGTGATGCTGCCCCGCAGCAAGGCGGAAAAAAATATCCGGGAAGTTCTGCGCGACAGCGACGGAAAAGTCTGACGGATGCTGTGCGGTCGTGACGGGAACGGCGCGGCGGCGTGACAATTTGATAGAAGATGACGAGCGAACGGTCGCACTTCCTACGGGAAATGCGACCGGTTTTTTTGCGCCCTGGGGCTATACTTTCACAAGGAAGACAGGGGGTGCAGCGGTGACCATCTATGTGGACGGATTGTTTTTGCTCAATACAGTGCTCAATGGCCTGCTGCTGCTGGGGACGGCCCGGCTGGGCGGCGCGGCGGTGGTCTGGTGGCGCATCGTCCTGGGAGCCGTGCTGGGCGGCGGATATGCCGTGGCGGCGCTGGTGCTGCCCTGGCCGGCGGTGTCCGGTCTGGCCGGAAAACTCCTGTCGGCGGTAGCTATGACCGTGTGTGCCTTCGGACTCCGGCGGCAGACGGTAAAGCTGGGCGGCGTCTTTCTGGCCCTCAGCGCCGCCCTGGCCGGTGTGGTCCTGGCGGTGGTGGAAATCATGGGCACGGGGCTGATGCTGGTGGACGGTGGGGCGTACTATCCCGTCAGCGGGAAAGCGCTGCTGCTGACGGCGGCGGCGGTGTACGTGCTCAGCCGGACCGTCTTCGCCCAGCTGGTCCGCCATACCGGCGGTGAGGTCTTTCCGCTGGAGCTTCGCTCCGGCTCCAAGGCCGTCAAGCTGACGGCCCTGCGGGATACGGGCAACACCCTGCGGGACCCGGTGACCAATGAGGAAGTGGTGGTGGCCGAGTGGCAGACGGCACGGGGCTTGCTGCCGCCGGAGGCGGCGGCGCTGGTGGACGCGGCAGCGCTGCGGAATCCGGCGGAACTGCTGCCCCGGCTGCTGACGGCTATGCCGTCGGGAAAATGGCGATTGATTCCCTTTCGGGCCGTAGGCGTCAGCGGCGGCATGCTGCTGGCCATGCGGTGCGATGCGTTGCGCATAGGCAAACGGACCGTCCGGGGCGGCGTGGTGGCCTTTTCGCCCACCCCCGTTTCCGACGGCGGCGGATATACAGCGTTGATAGGAGGCAGCATATGAAAGCAATGGTATGGAATTGGCTGGTGCGGCTGGGGGTGGTCCAGCCGGGGAAGATCATGTACATCGGCGGCAGCGACGTTCTGCCCACGCCGCCCAAAGGGGAGGAGGAGCAGGAATTGCTGCGCCGTCTGGCGGAAGGGGACGAGGGGGCAAAGTCCACACTGATTGAGCGGAATCTGCGATTGGTGGTGTATATCGCCCGGCGGTTTGAGAATACGGGGGTCAATATCGAGGATTTGATTTCCATTGGAACCATCGGGCTGATTAAAGCCGTGGGGACCTTCCGGCCGGACCGGAATATCAAGCTGGCAACCTATTCGTCCCGGTGCATCGAAAATGAAATCCTGATGCACATTCGGAAAATCTCCGGTCAGAAGGCCGAGGTCTCTCTGGATGAACCCATCAATACCGATTGGGACGGCAACGAGCTGCTTCTGTCGGACGTACTGGGAACCGATGGGGATACGGTGGTGCGGCCCATGGAGGAGCGGGTGGATTTGCAGCTGCTCCATCAGGCGTTGGAGCGGCTGTCGGAGCGGGACCAGCGCATTGTCACCATGCGGTTTGGATTGGGGGGCCGCCGGGAGCAGACCCAAAAGGAGGTGGCCGATTCCATGGGCATTTCCCAGTCCTATATCTCCCGGCTGGAGAAGCGGATTATGGTGCGTCTGCGGCGGGATATTCTGCGGCAGACCACTGTATGATATCGAAAAAGGACGTATCGATAAAGAAAGATGGAAATGGGGATTGCCAAAGGGGCGCGTCGATGGTATAATAACAAACAAGTGGCGGAAGGGAAAACCGCCACTATGTTTTGTGCAAGGGGTGTGTCTGTCATGGCGCGCAAAGAGATTTCCAAGGCGATGCTGAAGCGTCTGCCTGTGTATCTTTCCTATTTGAAATCCCTGCCGGACAGTGGGCATACCCACATTTCGGCCACGGCGCTGGCGTCGGCGCTGAGTATGGGAGAGGTGCAGGTTCGGAAGGACCTGGCCACGGTGTCCAGCGGCGGCCGGCCCAAGGTGGGCTATCTGCGGGAGTCCCTGGTGGCGGACCTGGAGGAATTTCTGGGATACGGCAATAGCAATAACGCCGTCATCATCGGTGCGGGCAAATTGGGTATGGCCCTGATGGGCTATAGCGGGTTTGCCGAATACGGACTGAATATTGTGGCGGCATTCGATACCAATCCGGCTCTGGTGGGGCAGGAGAGCAGCGGCAAGGCCATTCTGGCGTTGGAGCAGCTGCCGAAGTTCTGCCAGGAGCAGAATATCAAGATCGGCGTCATCACAGTCCCGGCGGAGCGGGCTCAGGAGGTTTGCGACCGGCTGATTGAAGCAGGCATTGCGGCCATCTGGAATTTTGCCCCCACCCATTTGGATGTTCCGGAGGACATTCTGGTGCAGAATGAGAATATGGCGGCATCGCTGGCGCTGCTGTCGAAGCACCTGAAGGAACACATGGGCAAACAGGGAAAATAAAAATATTTAAGTGCTTGATTTTTCCGAGAAGATCGTGTATAATCATTGGCACATGCCGGTGTGATGGAATTGGTAGACGTAGCGGACTCAAAATCTACTTCGTAGAATGTTGGGTGCCCTGGCAAAACCCTTGATAAATCGGCGCTTTCACAACTTCATATTTTCATTTGGTTTTAATATCCCTCCCGCACATC
>DVJJ01000104.1 GCA_018716875.1 Candidatus Avoscillospira avistercoris | reverse complement strand
ATTACCGGGAGAACAACGGACCGTTTGTTCTGACGGAAGACCTGCTGGAGGTCAGTGGCATCGGAGAAAAGAAGCTGGAGGCATTGGACGGCCTTATCTGTGTAAAATAGGAGCAAGAATGCAATGAAAATATTGGTAGTAGATGACGAGCAGCTGTTGGTCAAGGGAATCAAGTTTAATTTGGAAAATGACGGTTACGAGGTGGTAACCGCTTATGATGGCGAAGAAGCTGTAAAAATCGCCCGGGAGCAGTCGGTGGATCTGATTATTCTCGATTTGATGATGCCACGGCTGGACGGTCTGGGGGCTTGCCAAAAAATCCGGGAATTTTCCAATGTGCCCATCATTATGCTGACGGCCAAGGCCGACGACATGGACAAACTCATGGGCTTTGAGCAGGGGGCCGACGACTATCTGACGAAGCCCTTCAACATTTTGGAGCTGAAAGCACGGGTCCGGGCGTTGCTGCGGCGGGCTGGTCCCCAGCAGACGGAACAGCGGCCCAACCGGCTGACCCATGGACATATCACTGTGGACGTCGACGGCCGCAATGCGTATAAAGGCGACGTGCTGGTGGACTTGACCGCCAAGGAGTTTGACCTGATTGAATTGCTTATGCGCAACCCCAACCGGGTCTATTCCCGGGAATCCCTTCTGGACACCATTTGGGGGTATGAGTACCGCAGCGATATCCGCACGGTGGACGTCCATATCCGCCGCCTGCGAGAAAAATTGGAAAATAATCCGGCTTCACCGGAATACATCCTGACCAAATGGGGAGTGGGCTACTATTTCAAAGCTTAAACGACGGCTGCTGCTTCTGCGCAGCAGCTCACAGATTCGCTATGCCCTGACGTATGTGCTGATTACTGCGGTAGTGCTGGTGTTTCTCAATGTCTATTCCGCCAGTACCACCCGGGATATGATGTTCCGCAGTAAAGAGGTGTCTTTGCAGGGCAAAGTACAGCTGGTGGTATCTTCGCTGGCTGGTCTGGAACGGCTCAGTGGCGATAATGTAGCCCAGGTTATAGCACTGCTGGGCGATCTCGATGCCAATCGGGTTACAGTGACCGATGCCACAGGTAAAGCGGTGTATGACTCCCTGACCAAAGACAACGCCACGGGCCGTATGATTCTCTTTTCCGAGGTAGTAACGGCCTTACAGGGCAACGTGGTGTTTTATTGCATCTATGACGGCGCTGCACTGGAAAGCCGGGCCTGTATGCCCATCTATAACGGCAGCGATCAGCTGATTGGATCTGTGTATCTGATGGAGTACGATACGGACCTGGGCGCTGTCATTGCGGCGCTGGAGATGAATCTGGTGCGGATTTCCCTGGTGCTGGGAACGGCAATTGTACTGTTTTCCATTCTGTTTGCCTTGATTTTCTCCCGACGGATGCGGCTGATTCTGGACTCCATCCAATTGCTGCGGGAGGGAGAATATACCCACCGGATTGCTTTGTGGGGTCATGATGAGGTTGGCGTATTGGCCGAGGAGTTCAACAAGCTGACGGAGCGGCTGCGGACCTCGGAAGCCACCCGCCAGCAGTTTGTCTCCGATGCTTCCCATGAGTTGAAAACGCCGCTGGCCTCCATCAAACTCCTGTCGGATTCCATTCTGCAAAACGAGATGGACATGGATACGGTGCGGGAGTTTGTGGGTGATATCGGCAATGAAGCCGATCGACTGACGCGGATTGCACAGAAACTTCTGGAGCTGAACCGGCTGGAGGACGCGCCCAAGGAGGATTTTGTGGTTATGGAGCCGGGACCGGTGGTGGAGAAGGCGGTCCGACTGTTGACCCCCTTGGCACAGCTGCGACAAATTCGGCTGGAAACGAAGCTGGACCCAGGCTGTACGGTGGTGACGCGGGGAGACGATATCTATCAAATGGCGTTTAATCTGGTGGAAAACGCCATTAAATACAACGTGGACGGCGGCTACCTTGGTGTGTTTCTCCATCGAAAAGGGGAGGACGTGGTATTGATTGTAGAGGATGGCGGCATTGGCATCCCAGAAGAATCGCTGCCCTATGTGTTCGACCGGTTCTACCGGGTGGACAAGGCCCGCTCCCGGCAGGCCGGCGGCAGCGGATTGGGACTGTCCATCGTCCATGATCTGGTGGAGCGGAACTATGGCACCGTGACAGTGGAGCAACGAGAAGAGGGCGGTACCCGCTTCACGCTGACCTTTCCGTTTTTCGGCATGGAGGAGGAGACATGAGACGGGCGATTCTATGGATATTGCTGGTGTGCAGCTTTTTGCTGCTGGCGGCTTGCTCCAACGACCCAATCGACCCGGAGACCTGGAATCTCTCCTGCTATTATCTCCAGTCAGATCGCTCTTTTGGGCGAAATGAGGGCGTGTTGGGCAGCGAAGTTCGGTCCCTGTCTCAGCCGTTGGAGGACTGGGAAGAGCTCCTCAACGGGTATCTGGCCGGACCGAGCCAGGGAGACTTGGTTTCTCCATTTCCGGATGGGCTGCAATGTGTCGAGACTTCCCTGGATGACGGCGTCCTTACGATGGTGCTCAGTGAGCCGTGGGAGCAGCTGGGAGGTATGTCTGAGACCTTAGCCACTGCCTGTCTGACCCGGACAGCTATGCAACTGCCGGGCGTCAAGGGCGTTTGTTTGGAGACGGCGACCAATGCCGTTGCTGGAGAGAGCGCAGCGGTACTGACGGGGCAGGAATTCCTCTATCTTGACAGCAGTACAGCCAACACAGCTACGACAGTGCGGCTCTATTTTTCTGACGCAAACGGCCGTTATCTGGTGTTGTCGGAGCGGGAGGAGACCTTTGCTTCGGCTGAGGAGATTCCGACCTATGTGGTGCAGCAGCTATTGGCTGGCCCCACAGAGGCGGGGCAGGTGGCTACCATGCCGGAGGGCACGGTTCTGCGCAATCTCTCGGTGGAGGATGGCTGCTGTACCGTGGATTTGTCGGCTGAATTTTTATACAATAAGCCCACAGCAGGTCTGATGGAGCGAATGACAGTTTTGTCTCTTGTCAACTCGCTGACGGAATTGGATACCATCCGTACTGTGCGAATATTGGTGGAAGGGGCACCGGTGGGGTTGTACTACACCATGGATTTGGACCGGGAGCTGGTCCGGGATGAAACCGCCATGGATGTGGTGCGCCAAGGTCTGAATGAGACGGACGCCACGCTTTATGTCTGGGGCGGCAGTGATATTCTTCTGTCGCCGGTGCCGGTCTCGGTGCGGCAGTTGGCCCAGCTCCCCATAGAGCAGACCCTTTTGGAGAAATTAACCGCATTTTCCGACCGAAACGGTCTAAAAAATCCACTGCCAGCTGGAACAACGCTTCAATGGGTCGATGTGCACGATGGATTTTGCCAGGCGGACTTTTCCAGTGCGCTGCTGCATTGCGCAGGGGATGGCACAGCGGAACGAATGGCCATTCGTTCCATTGTGGAAACGCTGCTGTCTCTGGACCCGGTGCGGCGAGTGAAGATTACGGTCAACGGAGAAAGCGACGGTTTTTCCGTCTATACCCTTGACAGGTTCTACACGGCGGACAATCTGCCCTAAGAGGTGAATCTGGAATGGACTGGAAAAATGGCGCAGTTCTTTTAGTGAAATCAATCAAAAAAGATTGACAATTTTTCATATATTCGCTATCATACAAATAGCTGGTATGCGAGACACACGCCAAACTTTGAGGGAGTGACACCAAAATGTACATGCAGCAGTCTATCGTAAAATGTGAATCCGGTCTGCACAATAAGCAGGCAACCTATTTCATCCAGAAGGCCAACGAGTTCAAGTCCAGCATCTGGGTTGAGGTGGAGGAACGCCGTATCAATGCCAAGAGCCTGTTGGGTGTTCTTTCCATGGGGATTACCAAGGGCACCCGCGTGAATCTGATTGCCGAGGGCCCCGATGAGCAGGAGGCTGTTACTGCCCTCTCTGAGATGCTCGTAAAGGAAATTTTCTGATTCACATCGTCGGATGGCTGTCTCGACGACCGCGTGATCGCTCCGCGGCGTGAGACAGCCATTTTCATTTTACCGTTTGGAGGGACTATGACCAAGGAAGAATTGCGGGACAAAGCGCTGTCGCTGCCTTATGAACCGGGCGTCTACCTCATGTCCGACCGGCAGGGCCAGATCATCTATGTGGGCAAGGCCAAGCGGCTGAAAAACCGTGTCTCTCAGTATTTTCAGGATTCCGCGTCCCATACGCCCAAGACGCGGCTGATGGTGTCGCATATTCACTCCTTTGAAACCATTGTGGCCCGGTCGGAGTTTGAAGCCTTGGTGCTGGAGTGTTCTCTGATCAAACGGCACATGCCCAAGTACAACATTCTTTTGAAGGATGACAAGGGCTATCCCTATATTCGCATTGACATGAGGGAGCCATACCCTACCATGAAGATCGTCAGCCGGGTGGAAAATGACGGCGCGGACTACTTTGGGCCATTTGGCGGCCGCGGTGTGACCCAAAGTGTACTGGATACCATTCGGCTTACCTGGAAGCTGCCGGGCTGCCATAAGCAGTTCCCGCGGGATGTGGGAAAAGACCGGCCCTGCCTCAACTTTCATATGAACGTCTGCGACGGATGGTGTCAGCCCCGGCAGACAGGGGAGCAGTACCGAGCCGCCATGGAGCAGGTGGTCAAGACGCTGCGGGGACAGTATCAGGATGTGGCGGCGGATATCCGGGAGAAAATGCTGGCCGCTTCTGATGCCCTGCAATTTGAGCAGGCCGCAGCCCTGCGGGACCGGCTGCGTTCTCTGGAAGCGCTAAGTCAGAAACAGTTGGTAACGGCAGGTACCATGGCCCATACCGATGTGGTGGGCTTCTATCAGAGTGAAGCCAAGGCGTGTTTTGCTGTGCTGCACTATGTGGGCGGCAGCCTGCTGGATAAAGACTATCAGATTTTGCCGCCGACGGATAGCCCGGAAGAAGCGGTATCCAGCCTGGTCAAACAGTATTATCTTTCCCATCAGGGTATCGTCAAAGAAATTTTGCTGCCCTTTGCCATGGAAGATGCAGAACTGTTTGAGCAACTGCTGCGGGAGGAATTTGGCCGCCGGGTCCATCTGCGGGTGCCCCAGCGGGGAGATAACGTCCGTCTGGTGGAATTGGCCAACAAAAACGCCAGGGAAGAGGCCGAACGGGTGACCTCCCGGGAGGAGCGGGTCCAGGGCGCGTTGGGTATGCTCTGCTCCATGCTGAACCTGGACAAGTTGGAGCGCATTGAAGCCTATGATATCTCCAATCTGGCTGGATCGGATATTGTAGCATCTATGACGGTATTTCAGGACGGCAAACCGCTGAAAAAGGATTATAAGCATTTCAAGCTACAGGAATTGGACGACCAGAATGACTATGAATCCATGCGGCAGATTATTGAGCGGCGGTTTCGCCGTTTGCTCCAGGGAGATGAAGGGTTTTCTGAGAAGCCTGACGCATTGTTTATCGATGGCGGCGCCGTCCATGCCAGTGTGGTGGAGCGGCAGTTGGCGGAAATGGGACTGGCCATTCCGGTTTTCGGCATGGTTAAGGACAACCGCCACCGGACCCGCGCTTTGACCCGGTCCGACGGCAGCGAAATCGGCATTGCCGGACAGCCGCCGGTGTTTGCGCTGGTGGGCCGTATCCAGGAGGAGACCCACCGCTTTGCCATCACCTACAACCAGACACTCCGCAGCCGCCGCATGCGTGGTTCAGAGCTGGATACCATCGAGGGCATTGGTCCTAAACGGCGGGAACAGCTGTTGCGGCGATTCAAATCCATGAAACGTATTCGGGAAGCCACCCGGGAACAGCTGTTGGACGTGCTGCCCCAGGGAGCGGCGGAGGCCGTCTATGCCCATTACCATCCCCATACAGAGGAGGAAACACCATGAGAGTTATCACGGGAAGCGCCCGGGGCGTCCGTCTCAAGACCCCCGACGGCATGCAGACCCGTCCCACAGCTGACCGGGTCAAGGAAGCCGTGTTCAGTATCATTCAGTTTGAAATCGAGGGCCGTAAGGTCCTGGACTTGTTCGCCGGGACCGGCCAGCTGGGCATTGAAGCATTGAGCCGCGGTGCGGAGCATGCTGTCTTTGTGGATGCCCGTCGGGAGGCTGTGGCGTTGGTACGGGAGAATTTGAAACGGACCCGACTCAGCGACCGGGCGGAGACGGTCCAGGGGGATTATCTGGACTATTTGAGCCGTTGCCGCCAGACGTTCGACGTGATTTTGTTGGACCCGCCCTATGCGGAGGTGTTTCTGGAGACGGCGCTGCAGAAAATATCGGAAATTGACATTTTATCAGACGGTGGTATAATAATCTGCGAGAGACCGGCGGAAAAACCCCACCCCGGTCAGTTTCCGGGCCTTTCGGCCGGTAAGGATTACCGCTACGGAAAGACACTGGTCACGCTGTACCGCAAGGACAGCCACAGGGAGGAACCATGACAACAGCCATTTACCCCGGCAGCTTCGACCCCATTACCAAAGGACATCTGAATATCATCCAGCGGGCCGCCAAGATTTTCGACCGTCTCATTGTCTGTGTAATGGTCAATGTGGATAAGCGTCCCATGTTCACCTCGGAGGAGCGGGTGGATATGATCCGCCGCGTGACCCAAGGCCTGGACAATGTGACCGTGGACAGTTCCTCGGCGCTACTGGCGGAGTATGCCCAGCAGAACAACGTCAACGTGGTAGTCAAGGGCTTGCGGGCTGCTACAGACTTTGAGAAAGAGTTTCAGATGGCACTCATCAACCACAAGATGAATCCCAATCTGGACAGTATGTTCTTAACATCGGAACACCAGTTTATGTACCTGAGCTCCAGCGTGGTCAAGGAGCTGGGCAGTCACGGCGCTGATCTCAGCGACTTTTTGCCGGAGGAGATCATTCCTGACTGCGTAAAACGAATGAATCAAACTGTTTGAGGAGAAATGTAGCATGGCGAACAGCATTGACGAAATCATTGACAGCATATACAACATTATCCGGGATGCATGGTCGCTGCCCTTGGGCACCGACAAGTGCGTCATTGAGCGGGACAAGGTTCTGAATCTGCTGGACGAGGTCAGCCGTCAGCTGCCCGGCGAGATGAAGCAGGCGAAGACCATTGTGGAATCCCGCAACGAGGTCATCACCAACGCCAAGAAGGAGGCGGAAAATATCCTCAAGCAGGCCGAACAGCGGGCCATGCAGATGATCTCCAAGGAAAACGTCTATCTGGAGGCTCAGAACGAGGCCAATGAGATGATCAAGGAAGCCCAGGTGAAGCTCAAGGAGCTGCGTCAGGTTACCAATGAGTTTGTGGATGACGCATTGAAGCGCACCGAGGAATCTATCAGCGAGGCCCTGGCCCGCGTGCAGGATTCCCGCGCCAAGTTCAACGCCTTGACCAACCCGCAGGAGAAAAAGCCTTCTCCCATCATTGAGGATATCTGAGTGATTGTTTGGACAGCCGCCTTCGGGTGGCTGTCCGCTTTTTCCCCGCAATGGATTGACAAATTCCCGGATATGGTGTATCATCGAATCAATATTGAAAACGCGATGACGAGGAAGAGTACAAAGCGCGGCCCCTTTCAGAGAGCAGACGGACGGTGCAAGTCTGCGGTGCGGCTTTGGAATGTCCCCTCTGAGCGGAGGGCTGAACCGATGCAGTAGGCCCCTTCGGGTCCTCCCGTTACAGAGGCGCAAGTGGCCCGCTTTGTAGAGCGGGAAACCGGGTGGTACCGCGGAATATTGATTTCGTCCCGACAGCTATGCTGTCGGGAATTTTTATTTGTACCTGCCCTTGCGAAAGAATTGACAGGAGTTGAAGAAACACTATGGCAAAAGAACTGTCCAAGGTCTACGAGCCGCAGGAAGTGGAGAGCCGCATCTATGAAATGTGGCAGAAGGGCTGCTACTTCCACGCCGAGCGCGACCCCAAAAAGAAACCCTTTACCATTGTTATGCCGCCTCCCAATGTCACCGGCCAGCTGCACATGGGCCATGCCATGGACGCAGCGCTGCAGGATGTGCTGATCCGTTTTAAGCGCATGGAGGGCTATTCTGCTCTGTGGCTGCCCGGTGTGGACCATGCCGGTATCGCTACCCAGATCAAAGTGGAGGAGGAGCTCCGCAAGGAGGGCCTGACCCGCTACGACCTGGGTCGTGAGAAGTTCCTGGAGAAGGTATGGGACTGGAAGCACAAGTACGGCAACCGCATTGTGGAGCAGCAGAAGAAGTTGGGTGCCTCCTGCGATTGGGACCGGGCCCGGTTTACCATGGACGAGGGGTGCTCTAATGCTGTTCGTGAGGTGTTTGTCAGTCTCTATGAGAAGGGCCTGATCTACAAGGGCAGCCGTATTATCAACTGGTGCCCCCATTGTGTTACGGCTCTGTCTGATGCCGAGGTGGAGTACCAGGACAAGCCCGGCCACATGTGGCATCTGCGCTATCCGCTGACCGATGGCTCCGGCGACGTTATCGTGGCCACCACCCGTCCTGAGACCATGCTGGGTGACACTGGTGTGGCGGTCAATCCCAACGACGAACGGTACAAGAACATTGTGGGCAAGACCTGCATTCTGCCTCTGGTCAACAAGGAAATTCCCATCGTTGCCGATGATTACGTGGACATGGAGTTTGGAACCGGCTGCGTCAAGATGACCCCAGCCCATGACCCCAACGACTTTGAGGTGGGTCTGCGTCATAATCTGGAAGTGGTCCGTGTCCTGGATGACAACGGCAAGGTTAATGAGTTCGGCGGCAAATACCAGGGTATGGACCGCTATGAAGCCAGAAAAGCCATTGTGGCCGACCTGGAGGAGCAGGGCTACTTGGTGAAGATCGAGGACCATGCCCACAACGTTGGTACCTGCTACCGCTGCCACAACGATGTGGAGCCCATCATCTCCGCCCAGTGGTTTGTTAAGATGCAGCCGTTGGCTGAAGCCGCTCTGGAGTGTGTCAATAGCGGAGCTACCAAGTTTGTCCCCGAGCGCTTTACCAAGACCTACACCAATTGGATGGAGAACTGCCGTGATTGGTGTATTTCCCGTCAGCTGTGGTGGGGCCATCAGATTCCGGCCTGGTACTGTGCCGACTGTGGCCATATGACTGTGTCCCGGGAGGACGCTGCCTGCTGCGAGAAGTGCGGCAGCAAGAACATCACCCGTGACGAGGATGTGCTGGATACCTGGTTCTCTTCGGCCCTGTGGCCTTTTGAGACCCTGGGCTGGCCTGATAAGGACGCGGAGGATTTCAAATATTTCTATCCCACTGACGTGCTGGTTACCGGATATGATATTATCTTCTTCTGGGTGGCTCGCATGATCTTCTCCGGCTGTGAGCACACCGGCAAGCCGCCATTCCACACAGTGCTGATTCACGGCTTAGTTCGTGATGACAAGGGCCGCAAGATGTCCAAGTCTTTGGGTAATGGCATTGACCCCCTGGAGATGATCGACCGGTTTGGATCCGACGCCCTGCGTATGAACATGGTTACGGCCAACTCGCCCGGCAACGATATGCGGTTCTATGTGGAGCGCTGCGAGGCTATGCGGAACTTTGCCAACAAGATCTGGAACGCCAGCCGCTATGTGCTGATGAACCTGAAGATTGAGAAGAATGAACTGCCCACCATGAACGAGCTGGAGCTGGCTGACAAGTGGATTCTCTCCAAGCTCAACACCCTCATTGCCGAAGTCACAGAGAACCTGGACAAGTATGAGTTGGGCATCGCCGTTCAGAAGGTTTACGATTTTATTTGGGACAGCTATTGTGACTGGTATATCGAGCTGACCAAAGCCCGGCTTTACAGCGAGGATGAGGCCAGCAAGACCGTGGCCCAGAAGGTGCTGCTGTATGTGCTGGATCAGTTCCTCAAGCTGCTCCATCCCTTTATGCCCTTCCTCACAGAGGAAATCTGGCAGGCCATTCCTCATGAGGGCGACAGCATCATGGTCCAGTCTTGGCCCAAGTTCCGGGAGGATTTGTACTTCAAGACGGAAGAGACGGCCATGGAGGCCATAATGAATGCTATCCGTGCCGTTCGCAATCGCCGTGCAGGAATGAATGTGCCACCCTCTAAGAAATCCACCCTTTATGTGGTTACTGGCAAGCGGGATGTCTTTGAGCAGGGTGCTGGTTTCATTACCCGTCTGGCTTACGCTGATCAAGTGGTGGTCACCGACACTGCTCCTGCCGGTCATGAGGATATGGTTTCCTGTGTTACCGCAGACGCGGAGATGTTTATTCCCATGAACCAGCTGGTGGACATTGAGAAGGAGCTGGAGCGCATCGCCAAGGAGCTGGAGAAAGCAAGAAAGAATCTGGCTTCCATCGAGGGTAAGCTCAGCAACGAAAACTTTGTCTCCCGCGCACCGGAGAATGTGGTCAATGCCGAAAAGGAAAAGGCTGAGAAGGCACGGGCACTGATCGCACAGCTGGAGGAAGCCGAGAAGCGGCTGAAAAAGTAAAAATTCTGGAAAACTTCGTCCTCTGTGGCGGACTTCGACAGGATTTATTTTCCAAAAACTGTATAATAAGCGCACACGGAATCGTCTCCGTGTGCGCTTTTATTATTTGCGGAGAGGATGAGAACCTATGACCAGCTATCTGCAGGACAAGCAGTTAACCATTGCCCTCAGCGGCGAGATTGACCATCACAGCGCTCGGGAGACCATGGAGACCATTGGCGGCAAGATTGATACCTATCTGCCTGCTTTATGCATTCTGGATTTCCGAGATGTGACATTTATGGATTCCAGCGGCATTGCCATCGTTATCAATGCCGTCCGCCGGATGCGGGAAATTGGCGGTAAAATTCGCCTGCAAAACATTCCGGCCCAGCCTTACAAGGTTCTGGAAGCAGCGGGAATGGCAAAACTCATTGAGATACCGGAGAGGAGCAGCACATAAGATGAAATATGAAAACCAAATTCAGGTGACCTTTCCCAGCAAATCGGTGAACGAGGGGCTGGCCCGGTCCATTGTGGCGGCCTTTGCGGCCCAGTTGGACCCAACATTGGACGAGCTGGGAGATATTAAAACGGCAGTATCCGAAGCTGTGACCAACTGCATTGTCCACGCGTATCCCGATGAAATCGGTATCATTACA